>JAHIKS010000014.1 GCA_018897475.1 Candidatus Altarchaeota archaeon | reverse complement strand
CTCTCTCACAAACAAAGGTATTTCGGTTATGGGTAGCATAGGACATCACCTCCTGGCTAACCTAACCACCTCCAACAAACCAACCTTTCAGTAATTTATGGTGTCAAGCACCATAAATATAAAAAGCGTCAAAGTTCAGTAAATATATAGAATATATAACTTATATAGGATTCACATTGAACCTATAATATAAATACATGATAGCAGGGACATGATTTATAATGAATGAGTCCATTCTATATACTAAATAAAAAATGCTGCAATCAGTCCGCATGAGCAGGGTAGACGGTATCATTTTTGATGAATACAAGGCTAATTTGATCAATAAACTGCATAAGGCAGGAATCGCTCAGATAGAATTCCTGGAGGATAAAGAGCTCGATGATATGGCGCTTGAGAGGGACAGGCCCCTTGAGAAAGTCATTGAGGTGTCCAACCTGCTTCTCAGGATAAGAAAGCTTCTGGACACCCTCCAGAGGTTTGACGTCAGGAATGTGCCCTTTCTGGAGTCCATGCTGAACATAGAAAGGATCGAAAAGATACAGGTCGGTGAGCTTTCTATAGATGAGGTAATCAAAGAAACGAATGAGCTGATAGAGGGTATTGAGGAGGGAATACTAAACGCAGATAGTAGCGTTCAGAGGCTTGAATCGAAGATAACGGAAACCACAGACCTCATAGAGAAGTACAGCCTGTTCAAGGGCCTGGAGATAAGGCTGGAGGACATTGGCGAATCCACATACCTCTATAAGATTGCCAGCACTTTAAAGGAGGAGAGTATACCTTCCCTGAAGGAGAGGCTCTCCAAGAGCTTCAAGGACGAATATATGCTCATCCTGGGAGGCGAGATGCAGGGAAAGATTCTCGCCATCATAGTCGTAATGAAGGAGAGAAAGGATGAGCTGAATGCCTTCCTCCGGGAATTTGGGATTGACCAGATTCAGGTCACAGGAGAGGGCTATGTCTTGGAAATCCTCAAGGGAATGGAGGATGAACTGAAGAGGCTGCGTCACGACGTAGAGGAATCTAAGAAGGGGTTGGAGGGGAATTTCCAAAATCATTACAAGAGAATGCTTGCGCTGGAGGAACTTCTTTCGCTGGAGAAGGACCGAGCCGAGATATTCATCAGGTTTGGAAGAACCAACAAAACAACGATGCTGAGACTGTGGGTTCCCCAGGAAAAGTCCAAGGAAACAATAGAGTTGATAAACAAGGAGACAGACGGTGCCTGCATCCTAAACGTGGATAACGATCCTGACGAGGCACCAATTCTGCTTCAAAACCCGAAGCCTCTGAATTCGTTCGAGATGTTGACCAAGCTCTTTTCCTTGCCTAGGTACAAAGAGATTGACCCCACCCTTTTCATGATACCTACATTCGTCCTGTTCTTTGGGATAATGATGACGGACGTTGTTTATGGTGTGATACTGATTATTGCGGCCCTCTTGCTCAGGAAGAAGTACGGTAAGATATCTCCTGGTGCCAAGGACATGTCAACCATATTTGTGGGTTGTGGTATAGCCGCAATCGTTATGGGGATATTGACAGGAAGCTATATGGGGGACTTCCTCGGGAAATACATTCTTGGGAAGTCATCTCAGGAGATAGCGCTATGGATGGACCCGATGTATGAAGGAAATTCCCTGACCGTCCTAATAGCTGTATGCGTTATGGGATTCCTCCATGTTTATTTCGGGCATCTGCTGGGAATGTATGACAAGCTGAGAAACAAGCAGGTAAAGGAGGCAATCCAGCAGAACCTGTCGTGGTATATCCTGTTCTTTGGCTTGCTTATGGCCATAGTATCCTACTTTAATCTTTTTCCATTACCGGGATTCGTGCTGTGGGTGGGGGTATTACTTGTTTTGATATCCTTTACCCTCTTATACATGCATTTTGGCTTCCTCTTCTTTACCGACGTAATCGGTGTAGTGGGGAATGTCCTCTCATATGCAAGGCTCCTGGCCATGGCGTTAACGACATCGGGAATCGCGATGAGCTTCAACTTTCTGGCCTCGATGGCAATAGATATTCCATGGGTCGGAATACCGCTGGCAGCAGTAGTATTTATTTCTGGGCACGTAATTAATATCCTTATAAATTCATTAGGGGCGTTTGTCCATTCCATAAGGCTTCACTATGTGGAGCATTTTGGAACATATTATGTTGGGGGTGGAAAAGAGTTCCAACCATTTATGGAAGAGAGAAGATACTCATATTAAAAAGAAGAGGTGAAAAATGGCAATAACTGAGGTACTTGGGAGCGTTATTAACGGAAACGTACTTGGAGGTATTGGAGCTGCACTCGCAATCGGAATAGCGGGCTATGGCTCTGCAAAGGGCTTAGGGATATCTGGAAACGCAGCCTCTGGAGTTACAGGGGAGGATGAAAAGAACTTCTCCTCTGCATTGATACTTCAGGTCCTGCCACAGACGCAGGTGGTTTATGGATTCATTATAGCTGTTCTGATAATACTCAGCATAATGGGTGGGGATATGGACTATGAGCAGGGTGGCGTATCGCTTGCAGCAGGTATTGCAGTAGGAGTTACTGGGTTGTCTGGAATAGCTCAGGGTAATGCTGCTGCTGCGGCAATAGGAGCAGCAACAAAGAACCCGAAGGTTAGAGGGAAGGTTTTAATCTTTGTCGTAATGCCTGAGATTGCGGCATTGTTCGGCTTTGTTATAGCGATAATGTTGCTGATTTCGGGTGGAGTGTTATAATAACAAAATGCCGCCAGAAAAAGGAGAACACTACGCCTATGCGTACGGAGTGGTATGCGGGAAATACTCCAAGCTGTTTGACTACAGGGTTATGGAGAACTTTATAGAGGCCAGGGGCATTTCAGAGATACTCGCCTCCCTGGAGGCAACAGAGTATGAAAAGGACATCCGCGGCGACCTGAGGAAGGAAGCCACCACCAGGCCCCTGGAGCTCGCCCTGAAGAAGCACTTCATGAGGATATACGACGATATTGCTTTAACTATGCCGGAAAATGACAGGAAGCTACTCGATACAATAATTCCCGAGGAGTTGAATGTCAGGAACCTGAAGATAATTCTGAGGGCCATACACTCCGGCATGTCGCATGAGAGGTTGATGCAGCTGGTCGGGCCCTCCAGGAAGGACGATACTAAACTCTTCCAGAATCTTTCTAAATCCGGCAGTATTGAGGAATTCATATCCGGACTTAGAGACACGCCCTATCATAAAGCCCTGTTGGATAAGGTGGGGGCATATAAGGAATTCGGAAACCTTCTCCCGCTTGAGGCTGCCCTTGACAAAGTCCTGATAGAGAAATGGGAGGAGCACACGGTTGAGAACGATGAGATTAAAACCTTCGTAGGGGCCAAGATTGATAGGATAAACATCAAGAATGTCATAAAGTGCAAGATATACGGGATACCCCTCCAGGAACACGTATTCGATGGCGGTTTGCAGATAAGCAAAATGACCCTGGGTATCATGGCAGGTGTAGATATAGGGGAGATGAGCAGGTTAGTAGAGCGTACAATATATGGCAACGTCGTGAGAGAGGCAATCGAGGAATACAAAAAAACCGGCTCATTGACGCATCTCGATGTGGGTCTTGAGAAGATAGTCATGAGTCTCCTTGAACACTCTTCCAAGTTCAATCCCCTGAGCATCGGCTCAGTGATATCCTTCCTGAACCTGAAGGGGAAGGAGGTAAATAACCTGATAACGATAGTCATATGCAAGAGCTATGACATACCTCCAAAGGAGATAAAGGAGCTCATGATATAAATGTTCCAGTTATGTGAACAGAATAACGTTCTAATTATGTGAACATTAGGTTGCAGCCCTTCCCTTTTTTTTCTTCACCATCTTGAGCCTGAAGAAGGCCTCGCGCTCCATCTCCTCGAGGCGCATCTCTATGTAGCGTTTAGTATTTTTCAGCTTGGGTATCATCAGATATTCCAGTGCGTTGACTCGCCTTCTTGTCTTCTTTATCTCCTCGCCGAGTCTCCTTATGGTCTCCTCTGCCTCAACGACCTTGCCAATGTGCTCGACCACCTTGTCGAAATGAGCTGTGGATTCCTGAAGATTTGATGATGTGAAGGTAATGGTGTAGCCCCTCTCCAGGGAGCTCTCCCCAAAGTCGGCCTTCCGGGTCAGCTCTATCTGTGGTGTCTTGACCCCCATGATGCTCCTGATGCCCACGCTCTCCTCCCACATGTCAGGGGTTGCGGAAGCTATGGTCTCCACCTGGGCCGAGTCCATCAGTGCTTCCGCCTTTATGAGGCTTACGTATCCCTTCCTCATGACGTCAAACAGCTCCTCTCTCGTGCCCTTGGCCGTCTTTACCTGCTCAAAGAATTCGGTCATTAGGGAGTCCCTCTTCTCCTTAAGAAGCTTGTGGCCCTTTTCAGCCAGAACAGTCCTGTCTTTTATCTCAAGAAGCTCCATCCGCGTGGGATGGATTCCTTCGATGATTTCAGCCATTATTCCTTCTTTTTCCCGTACTTCTCGATGTACTTGGAGTCTATCCTCTTCAGTTCCCTTTCAGGAAGAATCGAGAGCAGCTCCCAGCCGATTGACAGGGTGCCCTCAATGGTCCTGTCCTCGTCGGTGCCCTGGTTTATGAACTCGTCCTCGAATCTCTCTGCGAATTCAAGGAATTTCTTGTCCCTTTCACTCAGAGCCTCCTCACCTACAACAGCAACAAGGTCTCTGAGGTCCCTGCCTTCCGCATATGCGGCATAGAGCTGGTTCGAAACGCTTGAGTGGTCCTCTCTCGTCTTGTCCTCGCCGATACCCTGGTTCATAAGCCTCGACAGGCAGGGAAGAACGTCTATTGGAGGATAAATGCCCTTTCTGTGCAGCTGTCTTGTAACGACTATCTGTCCCTCGGTAATATATCCTGTAAGGTCCGGGATTGGATGGGTTATGTCATCGCCTGGCATGGACAGAATCGGAATCTGGGTTATGGTCCCCTTCTTGCCGATAATCCTGCCTGCTCTTTCATAGCTCATTGCCAGGTCGGTGTAGAGATAACCCGGATAGCCCCTCCTTCCTGGGACCTCTTCCCTTGCTGCGGATATCTCCCTCAGTGCCTCGCAGTAGTTGGTCATGTCTGTAAGGATAACGAGAACGTGCATGCCCTTGTCAAATGCAAGGTATTCTGCCGTTGTGAGTGCTATTCTCGGCGTAATGATTCTCTCGACGGTGGGATCATCGGCCAGGTTTATGAAGGATACAATCCTCTCAAGGGCCCCGGTCCTCTCGAAGTCCTTCCTGAAGAAGGTTGCTTCTCCAGCAGTAATTCCCATGGCTGCGAATATTACTGCGAACTCCTCCTTCTCGCCTATGACCTTTGCCTGCCTTGCAATTTGAGCGGCAATCTCGTTGTGCGTTAGGCCGGCTCCAGAGAAGATAGGCAGTTTTTGTCCTCTTACGAGGGTGTTCATTCCGTCAATTGCTGAGATGCCGGTCTGTATGAATTCTCTGGGGAATTCCCTTGCTGTTGGATTCATCGGCTCTCCGTTGATGTCTCTTCTATCCTCGGGGAGAATTTCGCCCTTTCCGTCTCTCGGTCTGCCGGCTCCATCAAAGATTCTGCCCAGCATGTCAACCGAGACCGGAATCTTCATGGTCTCTCCAAGGAACTTGGCTGTTGTATTCTTCGTGTCAAGGTCGCTGGTGCCCTCGAATACCTGCACGACTGCCTTGTCCGTCATTGCGTCCAATACCTGGCCGGTTCTGATTTCGCCGTCTGCTGTGGTTATTTCAACTACCTCGCCGTAGGCGACTTCGCTGACCTTGTCGACTATCATTAGCGGTCCTGCGACCTCTATTATGCTTTTATACTCCTTAATCCCCATCTTTCTTGCTCACCATCTGTTTGTCGGTACTCTCCTCTTCATTTACCGCTATCTTTTTATCGGTACTCCCCTCTTTCTTTACCGCCATCTGCTTGTCGATATTCTTAAGGATGTTCTCGGACTCCTTTGCGAATTTGTTGTTGTCTATGTACTTCATCTTTGCTATCTCATCAACAACGGAGATGTCTGCTATGTCCTTGGGCTCCATTCCGCCCTCGAGGGCAACCAGCGCCCTGTCATAGAACTGTAATATGATTTTGAGCATCCGGTACTGCTTATCCAGCGGGCAGAAGGTATCGACGTCGTGGAACGCGTTCTGCTGGAGGAAGTCCTCCCTCAGCATCCTGGCGACGTCCAGGATAATCCTCTCCTTGTCCGGCAAGGCATCGGGACCCACGAGCTGGACAATCTCCTTCAGCTCGGATTCCTTCTGCAGGAGGGTCATTGCCCTGGTCTTCAGGGACGTCCACTCCTTGCTTACGTTCTCGGAGAACCATCCCTTCAGGCCCTCAGCATACAGTGAATATGAGGTCAGCCAGTTTATGGACGGGAAGTGCCTCCTGTCCGCAAGCTTTGCATCGAGAGCCCAGAATACCTGAGTAACTCTGAGCGTGTTCTGTGTCACAGGCTCGGAGAAGTCTCCCCCAGGAGGAGATACAGCACCTATCGCAGTGGTGGAGCCAATCCTTCCGTCGCTGCCCATGCAGATGACCCTACCGGTTCTTTCATAGAACTGCGCGAGCCTTGAGGCCAGATATGCAGGATAACCTTCCTCTCCCGGCATCTCTTCAAGCCTGCCTGATATCTCTCTCATGGCCTCGGCCCATCTTGATGTGGAGTCTGCCATCAGCGCGGTATTGTAGCCCATGTCCCGGTAGTATTCAGCAAGGGTCATTCCAGTATAGACTGAAGCCTCTCTTGCTGCAACGGGCATGTTGGATGTGTTTGCGATAAGGCAGGTCCTCTCCATGAGAGGCAGCTTACTCTCCGGGTCTTCGAGATGGGGGAATTCCTCCAGAACCTCGGTCATCTCGTTGCCCCTCTCTCCGCAGCCCACATAGATTATAACCTCTGCATCAACCCATTTTGCAAGCTGGTGCTGGGAAACGGTCTTCCCTGTGCCGAAACCGCCCGGGATTGCTGCTGTTCCGCCCTTTGCTATGGGGAAGAACGTGTCGAATACCCTCTGTCCCGAAATAAGAGGGACTGAGCTCTCAAGCTTTTCGGTTATTGGCCTCGGTTTTCTTACGGGCCAGTAGTGCATCATCTGCAGCTTGTGCTTCTTGGAATCGTCCTTGAGGATGCATATCGTATCATCCAGGTTGAATGTGCCCTCATCAATGTTCTCCACCGTGCCCTTGATGCCGTGGGGCACCATTACCTTGTGAGTTATTATCTCGGTTTCCTTGACCTCACCTATTATGTCCCCGGCTATCAGGGAGTCGCCCTCCTTGACCACGGGTGCGAATTTCCACTTCTTGGAGTGGTCTATTGATGGAACTGTTATTCCCCTCGCTATGTAGTCTCCCGATTTCTCCCGGATAAGGTTAAGGGGCCTTTGAATCCCGTCGTATATGGACTTGAGAATTCCCGGGCCCAGTTCAACGGACAGTGTCCTTCCAGTTCCTTCGACGGGTTCTCCTGGCCTTAGCCCGCCTGTTTCCTCATAAACCTGTATGGAGGCTACATCCCTGTTGAGCCGGATTATCTCACCAATCAGGGCCTCGTCGCCTACCCTCACGACCTCGTGCATCTTGCGCCCCTGCATGCCGTCTGCCTCTATAAGAGGCCCCGCAATCCTCACAATCTTGGCCATTATAATCAATCAGGATTTGACTTCGAATCCTACAACCTCCCTTATTATCCTGTTTATAGAATCCTCGCCACCGCCGGCTCTGTCCGGAATCTCGACTATCATCTTCCCGGACTTTCTGAGTTTCTCTATGTCTTCCTTTGCACTGGTTGCAAGCCCCCGGGTTATAACAAGTATGTCCTCGGTCTCGCTGCTCTTGTTAAGAATTCCGGATACGTCCCTCTCGGTGGCAAGACTGACCTTTTTCAGGCCCGCGAGCCCCATTCCGATGGCTGTTAGTCTGTCGGTTATGAAATGCATTTCAATCAACAAGAAATGATGTTACATATTTGTAACCAGTGATAAAAAGTTACCTATATAGGAATATATATTTGACCGTTAGTATGTATTTGCAGAGTTTATCGACTTCCCGCTCTTGCCACATACTATGCACTTTCCCTTGCCGTCATCGACCGAGAGGATGTCCACATGCTTCTCAATTTTTTCAGAACATTCGTCCTTGCCGCACCATCCAAGAGAGAGAATTCCCCTGCCTGAACTCTTCTTCATCTCATCAATGGATTTTACTTTGATGAGTCTCTCGTTGAACTTCTTCTTTGCTACCGCCCTCAAATTCTCGGTTATCTCATCGAAGATTTTCGGTATCTCGCATAGCCTGTCGAATTTTATCTGTGACTTCTTGCCCGTGTCTCTCCTCACGATGGTCAGCTCGTTCTTCTCCAGGTCCCTTGGCCCTGCCTCAATCCTCAGGGGGACTCCCTTCATCTCCCAGTGGTAGAACTTGTTCCCGGGCCTGTCATCGCTATAATCAATGTCGTTCCTTATCCCAAGCTCATCCAGCTTTTTCCTGACCTTATCGGCATATTTCTGAATCCTCTCCTTGTCTGCATCCTTGAAGAATATGGGGACTATTATGCACTGTATCGGAGCTACCTCCGGGGGAAGGACAAGGCCCTTCTCGTCTCCATGGACCGAGATTAGTGCAGCGAGAAGCCTGCCGAAGCTGGGGCCGTAGGAGGTCTGATAAACGTGCTTGTGCTCCCCCTTCTCGTCCTCGTAGGTTATTCCAAAGACCTTGGAGAAATTCTGCCCGAGGTTGTGGGCAGTCGCTATCTGCAGCGTCTTGCCGTTGGGCATTATGGTGTCGAAGGCAAAGGTGTCGGTGGCTCCGGGGAACCTGTCCCACTCGGGCCTCCTGTTCACCATAAAGGGAAGGCATAGCATTTCATTGATGAGTTTGCCGTAGATTTCCTTAATCTCCTCGATGTTCTTTCTCGCATCCTCGTCGTCGATATGGGCAGAATGGCCCTCGTTCCAGAGGAATTCCCTGCCCCGGATTAAGGGCCGGGTGTGCTTTGTTTCGTAGCGATAGACTGTGCAGCTCTGATGAATCTTCAACGGCAAGTCCTGATGTGAGCGAATCCACAGCCTGAAGGTCTCGTACATGGCCGTCTCCGATGTTGGTCTAAGGGCCAGCTTTCTCTCAAGCTCGTTCGCCCCGGCATGGGTAACCCAGAAGACCTGCTCCTCGAATCCCGCTATGTGCTCGGTCTCCTTGCCCAGGACATTGTCAGGAATCAGAACGGGGAAGAGAGTGGGCTCGTGGCCCGCATCCTCCAGAAGCTTTTCAAGGTACTGCTGCATCTGCCTTATGATGAAGAGCCCCCACCTCCGGTAGATAATCATGCCCTTGATAGGGTATCTGGAGTCTATCAGCTCCGCGTCCTCCAGAATCCTGAGATACCACTCCGAGAATTTGTCCTTGTCCTCTTCCATCGTTTATCTATTAAGAAGGGTGCCTTTTAATTTACCCATTTCAGTGCCTTATCTCGGGGAGAACGTGCTTCATGAACTCAGTAACCAAAATGAGGATTATGGGTCCAAGGAATATCCCCTTGATTCCGAACACCAGTGGCCCAAAGATGAAGGCAAGCATTATCATGCCCTTATGGACGTCCTTGCCGCTCACATAGGGCCTGAGGATGATGTCGGGCATGAAGTCAACGATAATATTAACCACTACGAAGAACAGCAGCAGGAACCAGAAGCTGCTGGCAAGGGTTCCGGCCAGGTATCCCTGTAATCCAAGGTAGCCAAGGAGGGGAACCCAGACGAACTTTATCCCTATTCCGGGAATCAGGGTTGCCATTCCCGAGAGAATACCCATCAGCACCTCGTAGGGAATTCTCATCCCGGGGGGCGCTATCTGGTTCAGCAGAGTGTATACCAGCATCCCGTCAACGGCGGTAACTATGGCAGTTATTATGCTCCCAAAGAAGACCATGTGCAATGACTCATCGGTCGCGTTGAGGAATTTATTGGCAAGGGCATTGCCCTTCCCGAAGGTGATTCTGACTATCCACTCCCTCAGCCTTGAGCCGTCCTTCAGGAGATAGAATGCAGTCGTTAGCATTATGAAAAGTTTCAGTATTACTCCAACAATCAGTGTTATGGGTATGAAGAAGCTGTCGCCCAGACCGGAGTTCCTCACAAAAAGGTCCATTATCTCATGCGGCTCCAGGTTCCTTGCCAATGCGCCATACTTGTAGATTATCTCATTCAGATACTCTATGGATATGTCCGCGCTGCTGAGAAGGGTTGAGAATTCATTAAAGGCGACGCTTAGTGTGTATAATAGGATTAGTATGATTGGAAGAATTATTGCAAACAGCGCAACAAATGCACCGATTGTGTCGTGGTGGACTCTCCTGTGGATTATGACGTACAGTGGCCTGGCGACATAGTATAGGAAGATACCATAGATTATTGCGTCGAGAAACGGGAGGCACATGTATATGAGGAGTGAAGCAGAAACAAGGCCGAGAATCTGCCAGTACCTTATCCCTCTAATGATGCGCTTTTTTAGTTCCATCAATATCTATTTTTCATTAGAGGTTAAATATTTGCTATTCGTACCTCAGTGCATCCACGGGCTTCAGCTGCGAGGCCTGCCTTGCCGGAAGAACTCCTGATATGCAACCGACTATGAGGGAAAATGCCACTGCCCCTATGCATAGCTCAGGGGTTATCTGGGCCTGGACTAAACCAGTGCCAAGCTGTGCTGCTGCCACAACCTCAACGACCTTTGCAAGCCCTGCGCCGATAACGCAGCCAATGACCCCGCCGACCGTACCAATTATGCCTGATTCGAACATGAATAGATAAAGAACGTCCTGATTTCTGGCTCCGATGGCCTTCATCAGGCCAATCTCCTGGGTTCTCTCAAGGACCGACGTATACATTGTGTTCATTATGCCGACTCCGCCAACGAACAAGGATATGGCCGCTATTCCGATGAGGATGGCCTGGACTGCATCAAGGACTATGCCGACGGATTCCATCATCTGATTCAGAGTCATGACCTGGAAGTCCTCCTCGCCCACGTCAAGGCCCCGGTCCTTCCTCAAATCCTTCTCTATGTCCTCGGCAACATCATCAGGTTCATAATTCGGCTTTGTCTTGACCATTATCACCATGTAGTCATCCTCTACCCCGAACAACTCCTTTGCGGTTTCGGCCGGGATATAAATGTTCTTATCATCTTCCGGGTTCCCTATCTCGCTGACAAAGGCAACGACATCGAATTTCTTGTCGTCTATCTCGATTGTGTCTCCAACATCTACGGGCTTCTCAAAGATGTCGCCGCTCCAGTACCTGTAGCCTATTGCAGCCTTATAGGTGTCGGATGGCTTGAATTTCTTCTGTCCCTTGACTATCTCTACTCCCGTACCGTCGAGAAAAAGGTCCTGCAAATCCGGGTCCAGTCCGGAAATCCAGCCGAACTCTGTCTCACCCTTGAATTCGACTCTTGAATACGAGGTTATCATGCCTCCGGCCTTTTCTACACCGCGTATCCTCTTTACTATATCCAGCTCGTGGTCGGTCAGCTTCGAGGCCGAACCCCCAGGATGGAATACCCCACCCGGCATGACGTAGATGACATTGGAGCCGAGAAGCTCGAACTGCTCATTTATGGCGTTCTGGAGTCCATCCCCCAGAGATATTAGGGAAACTATTGCAGCAATTCCGATGAATATGCCCATCATCGTGAGCCAGCTCCTCATGCCCCTTCTCGTTATGCTTAGCACCGAAAGTCTGAAAAAGTCGTCCCACATTTTACCTGTGCCTTAGAGCGTCTACGGGATGCATCTTTGCGGCCTTTCTTGCAGGGAGACCCCCCCAGATGCAGCCCCATAGGAATGAAAACGTTAGTGAAAAGATGATTAATTCCGGACCCATGTAGGCGTGGAACATGTCAAAGTTGTAGAAGTTTATCAGGGCGTATTCCACCCCAAAGCTTACACCCAGCCCACCCAGGGTGCCTATGATTCCACCGACCATGCCAAGGAAACCGCCCTCTATGAGGAATATCGCCATTATGCTCGAATTTCTTGCCCCTATTGCCTTCATAATTCCTATCTGGTGTATTCTCTCTATCACAGAAGTATACATGGTCGTCATGATTCCTATCCCCCCAACCAAGAGGGAGATGGCGGCAATCCCTATGAGCACCACCTGGACTATATCCAGAACGCTGGTGAATGCGCCGATAAGGTTCTCAAAGGTTTCAACGGAAAAGTCCTCCTCGTCTTCCTTTACGTTCCTGTGCTTCCTTAGTCTTTCCTCTATGCTCTCGGCAACCTCGGAGGGGTCATAACCCTGCTCAACCTTGACCATTATGGTTGAGTAGTCGTCCTTCTTGTCAAACAGCTCCTCCGCAGTTTCAAGGGGAATCGTTATCTTTAGGTCGTGCATGGGGTTCCCGGTCTTCTTGTTGATGCCGACTATGTCAAAATCCCGGTCTTCAATCCTGATTTTGCCACCTACCTCAAGCTCCCTGTCGAATAGGTCCGGTCCAGTTTTTGGACCCAACTGTGCCTTAAAACTGTCCCCGTCCCTCAGATAGCGTCCCTCATCAACAACAAAGTAGTCAACCTTCTCCAAGAAGTCCTGCGTTTTGGGGTCTGTATCAACAGCAAAAACAGAGATGAATTTCGTCTTGTCCTTGAACTTGACCTTCCCGGTGGCCATGACCACCCCTATTGCAAAGTCAACGCCTCTGACCTTCTTTATGACATCAAGGTCTGATTCGCCCAGCTTTGCGGAGGTGTATGTGGACCCCCCAGTCATCATGCCCCCTCCGCCGGGGGACACTGCTATCCTGTCGCTTCCCACTGCCTGCGCCTGCTCCTGAATCACTTGTTGAAGACCCTCGCTCAGGGAGATTAGTGCAACTACTGCAATAATCCCTACGAAGATTCCAAGCATAGTCAGCCAGCTCCTGACCCTTCTGTGGGCTATGCTGTTCAGGGCGAACTTTATGTAGTCCTCAATCATATCAAATCTTGCTGAAGAGCTTCTTGTTCAGCTTGGTCATTATAAGCCCAATAATCTTGTAGATTAGCCACAGCAGCAGGACTCCAAGGATGAGGGCTGGAACTGCAACCACCGCCATTAATGCCGTTGATATCCCATCCTGCTGCGGGTGCTCGGCAGCGTATTCTCCCGGTGTCAAGACCTTCAGCGGAACCTCTCTGGAGAGGACATAGTCCTTGTTGCTGCCATCGCCCTTGTAACGAAGCTCCACCCTCAATAAAATCTCTCCTGCTGGAGCGTTGTCATTCACCTTTATAACAATATCCTCGGTCTCAACGTCATCTGAATCGAGGTTTCCAATATATATCTCGCCTATTGAGAGTATCTGATAGTATTCAGACGGCAACAGTTTGAACTTCAGGAACTTTGCATCAACAAAGCCCTCGTTTGCCATGCCTATGGTAACTGTTCCCTTTCTGCCCGGAGCGAACGAATCGGCCTCATCCAGACCAATGGATATGTCTGGCTCTGCCTTTATCCTTGCACCAATCTCCCTGTTGACAGTATGCGAAACCCCGTCGCTATTGACATAGGTTATTGTCAGTGGGATTTTGTGCGTCTTTATCTCGGCGTCGCTTCCTACGGAAACCGAGAATTCAACGTCCTTTGTCTCACCGGCTTCAAAGTTCCCGAGGTACTTGCTGGACGATGTTGCTGTCGTAAACGGGCTGTCGAGCGTCAATTCAACATTGACGTGCCTTGCAATTCCTCCGCCCTCATTGGTTATGCCTATCCCTATGTCTTCAGTAGAGCCGACCTCCAGAGCGTTGTCGGAGTCTATGTCGAATTCCACGGAGTCCCTGACCAGAATCTCCACGTCATTGCCGATTATCAGTTCCTCCTCCACCCCATCAATGTCGGTCTCTATTATCTGAAACTCCATGTTATAGGTCGTTGCGGGGGCGTTCTCCCTTATCTTTATCTCAAACGGGGAGGTCCAGCTCTCGCCAATGAACAGGTGTCCAACGCTCCTCTCGCCCTCCTTGACAAGGATGTAGGTCTCCGATATATCATCCGCAGGAATGAGTCTCACCTTGTAGAATACGCTCGGGTCGTCCCCGGCAATGGTCTTGGCGCCGCCGCCCTCTCCCCTGCTTCCGGCACTCAGAACATCCCGCATATCGGGGTTCTCGTGGAACTTCACATAGACATTAACAGTATCGCCGGCCTCAATGTAGATTGGGTCCAGACTCACGGAATCAAACCTTGGCCCTGCATATATGGCCTGAATCAGGGCCAGAATCAAAAATCCAGTCATCAATGTTGTTTTTTTCATTTTTCATTCACCTATATCTTTCCGTCCATTATGTTGACTATCCTGTCCGCATATTTCGAAAGATTATTGTCATGGGTTACCATCACTATGGTCTTCCCGTCCTTATTTAGTTTGGTTAGCATGTCCATCACCTCGTTTCCTGTCTTGGAGTCGAGGTTTCCTGTCGGCTCGTCGGCCAGAATCACGTCCGGGTCGTTTGCCAGGGACCGGGCTATTGCAACCCTCTGCTGCTGCCCCCCCGACAGCTCTGCGGGCTTGTGATGTATCCTTTTGCCCAGACCCATCATCTCCAGAAGCTTCGCTGCCCTTTCCTCGCGCTCGTATCTTTGAATCCCCTGGAACGTCATGGGAAGCATCACGTTCTCCAGTGCGGTGAGGCTGGGTATCAGGTTGAACGTCTGGAAAACGAAGCCGATGATTCTGCCCCTTATCTGGGCGAGCTCGCTTTCTTCAAGCTCCGATATGTCTTGGCCCTCCAGAAAAATCCTGCCCTTGCTGGGTATGTCAAGACAGCCGACCAGGTTCATCAGGGTCGATTTTCCGCTGCCTGAGGGACCCATGATTGCAACGAACTCCCCGGGCATAATCTCAAGGCTTGAACCCCTGAGGGCATTGACCTGCACCTTCCCCATCTGGTATATCTTCCAGACGTCTTCCAGCTTGATAATCGGCCCGTTATGTTTCTTCTTCTCGGTCATCTTAGCCCATAGATATTTGAATCGAATATGTAAATAATCTACTCCTTTGTTGGCATTCCCTCTAGTTTTTTCGTGAATTCACCAAGTATCCCCTCGAATTGAAGCAGCTGTGCGTAATAGTTTTCTATTATCTGGAGTTTCTGCTTTGATTTCTCGTCCCTGGCCTTGCCCTTGTACTTCTCAATTATCCGGGGCAGGGTTTCCTTTGCGGGCTTGATGAAGTTATTGAGCGCCGCGTGGAGCTTCATCACGTTCAGCTTAACCAGGTCCTTCTCCATGTAGAAGAAGACCTTGTTGGTTCCGGGTTTCTTTATGCGCTGGACCATCCCCATGGTCTCCACCGTCTTCATCGTGTTGCATATGGATGCGAGACTGTAGCCGGTTTTCCTAGCAAGGTACTTCATGGAGACCTCCTCCGGCTCGATATAGAGGGCGCCGATTATCTTTGCATGCAAGTCATTAAGCCCGCAGGACTTCATCAGCGTGCTGAAGAACTCCATCACATCTTTATCAAGTTCCTCCATCTTTTACAACTTTTAATATATTTAAAATATATTAAAAGTATTAAATATATGGGGTTTGTCTATAAAAACCTTTATGAAACAATCCTCAGAAAACAAAACGAACCCTCAGACCGTGATTATACGAAAGAAGCAACAATCACTACCATAAGCAGAACCAGAAGGACCGAGTATGCCTTGAAGAACCCGGACAGCGAGTTTACCGACCTTGAAACCGAATCATAGGTTATTGTAGCCAGTTCACACTCCAGTGCCTGTTTCTTCGCCTCCATGGCATTCAGCGTTCTCAGGGCGTATATCCTTGCCTTGCTGGAGTGCCTGTCAATGTCTTCGTACCTCATTTTAGATCGGGTGGAATAAGGCATTAGAAGATTCGGGTTTAAATACGTTGCGGTTTCTTTCGGTGTATGAAAATGTAGATTTCTGGCAATCGGTTATCAGAAGTCTTTCTGTAGGTATCGGTTAAGAAAAGCTCAAAGGTGGACCACGGATTTTGATTTTGCCCATAAATAGGCAATATTGCGAAATCTAGAAGTGTGCATTGGGCTTTGCTAATTAAGTACTATAAGCTTAGTGATGGACGAATTGTAACACGAGAGGAGGGGGTTAGAATGCAAAAGAGGGGAGAGTTACCGGGTTATGATATTTATATCCGGAATGGAGTGGAATACCTGAGAGACAAACCAGACACACATCCAGAGGACAACATAGATAGACAACCACGGATATAGCGGTGAAACTGAGTTTATCCCAGAACTACGTGCTATTCAAATACCCTCATCGTCTATTCGATTTAAGAAATATATCCTTCTCTTTTTGACTTCAGAGTTGTAGGTTTCAGATTCATAATCAGAAAGACCATCCATGACTTTTTTTGTGATTTTTTCACAACTTTCAGTAGCAGACCCTATCCCGGAGATAATAAATGTTTTAGGAGACTTTACATCTATCTTATTTATTATCTCTCTCACTCTCTGGTCCACATCATCCCGTCCCTTCACGAATACAGCAAAGTCGTCCATGTTATTGAACAAATCCTCTATTTCATGAGATAGTACTTTACTTGTGACGGGTCTTTCAAGGACATTGCCTAGATACTTAGAAAAGAGACCATTCTGAACAAAATATGCAGCATGTAAACCTTCCACCGTATATTTATCACGTATAGTACCGACCAATTTCTTTAATTTTATTTCATTTTCACTAAACTCCAAGTCTCTAAGGGTGAGGCCCATCTGGAATAAGATTCGTAAATTCTTGTCCTTCACATACTGACTGAACAGGGAATACTCACTTCTTTGACGCATCTCCTTAGCGACATCTATTGTTTCCTCATCCTCAAGAAAGTAAAGCTCTCTGTTCTTAAGTCGGTTAATGATGTGTCCTATCTCCTTTTTTGAGAATTTCAGAAGCTTAATGGTTTCCTTCTTTGAGAATTCCAAAGCACCACGAGTGGCACCCTCTGCCGCAGCAGCAACCATATCTTCAGGTGATGGGACATCCAGCTCATCAGAGGACATCGCCATAATCCTCCAAATAAGAAGACAGACTCAGGGGGTTGTTGTCTATTATCACTGGTGGAGACCTCCCAGGTAAAATCAGCATATTGTCTATTCGTATAGGTTCCTCAGTATATGCATCTAAATGGGGCTCATCGCCCTTAAGAACAAAAACATCATCAGCACCGTATCCCAGTGCCTTTAGTATTTCAATCTTACTTTTTCGTGATACGGTTTTAAGTGATATGTATTCGGTCATTTTCTAACTCCCCTTTAACAATATTTATCTTACTGTCAAGGGATAAATACTTTGTCTTTTTATTAACGGATGAATATTCTTAGATTCTTTGGATAAAAATCGATTTCTGTTTAAGGCATATTTCCGTTTAAGGCATATGTCCATTTGAGTTTATTTAATTATTTATGTATTTGTCGTTAAATGTTTCGTTTGTGGGATTCAAGCGATTTAATCATCCCCTCATAACGCTTCTTTTTGGAAACCAAGAAACAGAATTGTTTACAGAAATGTGAACTGGCGTATTTACACTTCACCCAGCCTTCTCTTCTCCATCTCCTCTGCAGTTATTATCTCGAACTCGCATTGGGAGTCTCCTTTGGCAGTGCACTTTGTCTCGGCGCAGTGCATCGACCTGTCCAGGGCCACGGTAACCGCTCCTGCAAATATGCCCCTGATGAAATGGCAGACCGGCTTTTCGGATTCCTTGTAGCCCATGGTGTTTGCGCTGTTTGTTACCTTAATCCTTACCTGTGGCACTGATAGGTCCATCTCAGTAATCTCGCCGCGGCCATAGCCGTGCTCGGAGAAGTGGTCCATCAGTATTTTTCCCAAGTCCTCCTTGGATATGTCGGGTCCCAGCCGGGTTATGTCTCCCTTGATATTCGACCCGGAGCTCTGGGCATACATGCGGGCAGAATCATAGATGAGATAAGTAGCAGCGGGCCCTATAATCTTCTCGAATTCCCTCTGCAGGTATGCAAGGTTGCCCCGGGATAGTATCAGAACGCTGTTCTCGTAGGCAAAGGCCTCGCCCTTCTCTTTGTCGTGATCCAGTTCGATTTTATCCATCCTACTTCCCTTTGCTTAGGTCCTGCCACCAGCCACTGGGCAGGAACCTTTCCAGGGTCAAATCACGCCTCATCTCAAGGTCTGAGAAGTCAGGGTATTTGAATTTCGCCTCGAACCTCGTCTGGTATCTAACGAGAGAGTCGACACATTCGTTGCAGAGGTTGCCGGCATAGATTCTTGAGGGAATTTTCTCGCTCTTCTTCATGTTCTTCGCCTTTGAGCGGATTCTGCTCGGAACGCCAGGAAGAATTTTACCGCACCTGCCGCAACTATGCTTGGACGGCTTCTTCTTCTTGTAGTGGGTGACGGTCCTTCCGCCAGGCGTTCTGACCTGCCTCTTCTTAACGGATCGAGAACGATTCTTTGGTGAGGTCATATTTCTATTTATAGAGATTCCTCCAATATAAATCGTTTAAGTCAACCGGAGGACCTTGTTTAGCACAATGCTCGTTGTTATCGAACATATGATGTACCAGAAGAACCAGCTCAGTTCAAACCCAAATAGGGTTGCTACAACCCCGGCTGAGCCGTATTCCCCCCGGAGCCAGTTGAATACCAGGAGAAATGGGATCATCGTAAAAATCATCGGCTTAAAGGAGTGCTTCAGTTGTTCCATGGTGAGGCTCATCAACTCTTCCTGCGCCTTCTGGGCTCTCTTCATGTCCCCTGCCTTGGTCGCTTCCTTTACCGTCTGCTGGTGCTCCTTCAGTTTCTTTTTCTGCTCCTTGAGCTTCTCTTTGTCAAGAACTGCCCTCCTTACGAGGGTGTTCATCAGTGCCAGACCCATGGAAATAAGAGCTATCGTCTCTGCCGCGGAGGATATGGAAATTATCATCTTAGAACCGACATAAGTTTCTCTGCGGCTTCATCCACCTTGCCCTGTGGATTCTCTATGACCATGACGGTTGCGCCGCTTATTACTGAGTAGGCCGAAGCAAAGCTCCTGTTTAACCACTGGTGTAGTGCAATGGCTTCCTCCATCTCCTCGTCCCTCTCCCTGGTTTCATCGGACTGTCTTCTCCTGACAATCTCCTCCGGCCTTGCCTCTATGAGAGTGATGACGTTTGGGCTCAGTTTCCTCAGGACTTCCTCAGGAAGCCCGGGAAGATACCCCTGAGGGGTGCTTATTGCACAATGAGTGTCCAGCAAAACGTTCTGGCTCATGGCTATCTGCGAAATTTTTACTGCCGCAAGCTCCTGAATCTCCTTCTGCTGTTTCGGCTCTAATTTGCGCATCTCGTCCCTTGAATGAACAAGATTCTTGGTTATTGCAATGTCGGCCATTACGTCGCCATAGGTTATCAGTTCGTAATCTATGCCTTCTGGGGACAGCTTCTCAATAGCCTTCTTTGCAACGGTCGTTTTACCAGTCCCGGGAATCCCAGTCATTATAGCCAGCATTTTGAACACCAGAAATGTAACTATATTTAGAGTTACAGCTAATAAAATCAGATGATTAGACCTTCAGGTTCTATTCATCCCCCACCAGCTCAAGGACGGTGTCTCTATCAACGTAATACTCGGTGATTATCTTGCCCACGTCATTGACCTCTTTTATGTCCTTCTTCAAAAGCCACTCAAGAATCCTTTTCTTTCCATCTAGGTCCTCGAGCATCTCGCTCTCGCTCATCCCTGTGAACATCTCCAGCTCTTCAAGTACCCTGACCGAGGGATTTACCGGCTCTATTACATCGGTGTGAGGGTTCCACCTGTACAGGGTATTCATCTGGGTTCTGTCTTCTTCGCTCCTTATGAGCTCCACTATCTCAAGTGTTCTTCTCTGCCCGGTTCTCCTGTTGAGATGCTGTGCAACAATGAGATGAAGTGAACCCATAACGATGTCCGGGATGCTCATGGGCGGACTGGTAATCCTGTCAATGACCTCCCTGGCCTCGAGAGCGTGGAATGTCCCATAGACCGAGTGACCGGTGTGCATTGCCTCGAAGAGAACCTCGGTCTCCTCCTTTCTCCGGACCTCTCCAACTATGATTCTGTCAGGCCTCATCCTGAGGGAATTCTCTACCAGGTCGAGGATGGAGACCTCTCCCTCCCCCCTTGGCGTGGGCGGCCTTACCGTTAACGGAATCCAGTGCAGGTACTCGGGAAGGGTTATCTCTCTCGTATCCTCCATGGAGATAATCCTCTGGTTTGCGGGGAAGAACGGCATCAATGCATTCAGCATGCTTGTCTTTCCGGAAGCTGTACCTCCCGTCACTAGCATGCTGAGTTCGTATTCGATGGCAAGCCAGATGAAGGCGGCCGCCTCCGCAGTTATTGTCGAAAAGGCGGGGCTTATGAGGTGCACCATAGTCCATGGCGTTCTTGAGAACCGCCTTATGGTCAACGTATTCCCGTTGGTTGATATGGGAAACAGGGTGGCGTTGACTCTGTCCCCTGTAGCCAGATGAGCATCCAGAAGGGGGTCCGACTGCGTTATCTCCCTGCCCACCTCTCTGGCGACCCTTGACGCATAGTTCATTATCTGGTCCTCTGTGGGAACGATAACGTTTGTCTTGAGCCACGCATGCTTCTTGTGATATATCCATACAACCTCCTTGCTGTTGTTGACAACGACCTCCTCGAGATTCCCGTCAGCAAGAAGATACTCCAGGTTCCCGAGGCCCGTCATGTCGTTGACTATTATCTTGCTCAGCATGCTTATGTCATCCTCTGATGCCTGTTTCAGGACATGCCTCAGCTTTTCCCTCGCCCTTTCCATGAATTCGACCCTCAACTCCTTGAATCTATTGGCGCTGAGTACGTTCCTCGTCTCAATCTGAATCTCTCCAACAAGACTTCTCTTCGTCTCATCCATCAGGGCGCTGGTTACGAAATCTATCTCAGGCAGTGATGTCTGATAGTGCAATACAAAGTCTCCGACATCGACGATTCTCACCGGTATGGAGATGTCCTCAATCTGGACGGAATAATTGGATATCTCGGTTTCCTCCGTCTTTGGCTCTTTTTTATTCTCCCCCGGCTTCTTCACTGTTTCTTTTTTATCCTGGGTTTCAGTCTCCTTCACTTCTCCCTTCGCCTCCTCCTTCGGCTCTTCTTTATTTTTTTCCATCTGACCTATTAATTCTTTTTATTCTAACTATATATAAATAAATCTCAGGGGTAGTTCACAAGGCTGCAAGTTAGGGGTTCTTCACAATCCTATCCGGATTGTTCTATCCGGATACAGAATTTATAACCCTCAATACCATAATAATTATGAAATGCCTATCTAAAAGATGAAATTCAAACTATCAATTCTAGTATTCCTCCTATTAATGCCAATGGTTTCAGCATCAAATTGGCCGATGTTTCACCATGATTTGAAGAATACGGGTTATACAACTGATATTGCACCAAAAACCAATCAGACATTATGGACATATACAACTGATGGTGCTGTGCAATCATCTCCAGCCGTTGCCGATGGCATGGTGTTTATAGGTTCTAATGGAGAGAAATTTGACGGTAAAATTTATGCACTAAATCAATCCAATGGTGAGCTTATCTGGAGTTATTACACCGGTGGCAATATAGAGTCTTCCCCAGCCGTTGCCGATGGTATGGTGTTTGTGACTCCTAGAACAACTACGGCCTATGCACTAAACCAATCCACTGGAGAACTTATCTGGACATTCACATTTGGTGATTGGACATTCTCTTCCCCAGCTGTTGCCGATGGCATGGTGTTTTTTGGCACTCATGATAAAAATATCTATGCATTAAATCAATTCACTGGAGAACTTATCTGGAGTTACGGCATTGGTAGAACAGATGCCTCTCCAGTTGTTGCCGATGGTATGGTGTTTATAGGTAGCTGGAGTCATAATATCTATGCACTAAATCAATTCACTGGAGAACTTATCTGGAGTCGTTATATCGGAGATTATCTCTCTCCCTCATCCCCAGCCGTTGCCGATGGCATGGTGTTTATAGGCTCTAAGGGTGGTGGTTTCTATGCACTAAACCAATCCACAGGTGACATTATTTGGAACAAATTATTAGGGGGTAAGATATATTCCTCCCCAGCTATTGCTAATGGTGTAGTATTTGTAGGGTCAACTAATGGCAACATATACGCACTGAATCAATCCACAGGTGAACTCATCTGGAGTCATTATATGGGCGGTTATATGAGTCCCTCCCCAGCCGTTGCCGATGGCATGGTGTTTATGGGTTCAGATAATGGCAACATGCATGCATTAAATCAATCTACAGGTGAACTCATCTGGAGTTATCATATGGGGAGCATATGGTGGTCATCCCCTGCTATTGCAGATGGTATGTTACTTATTGGATCTTTTGATGATAAAGTTTATGCATTTGGTAGATACACAACCTTAACTACTCCGGACCTAACCGTCACCCCATCAGACATCTCCTTCTCAAACCCTACACCATCAAAAGGAGAAACAGTGACAGTAACTGCAACAATTCACAATGTTGGAGATGCCGACGCTTCAGATGCCGTTATTATTATTAGATTCTTTGATGGTAACCCAGATGGGGGTGGAATCCAAATTGAAGACGATCAAGTGGTAGATTCCATCCCTGCAGATGGAACTGGAGTTGTACAGGTTGAGTGGACTGCTACCCCCGGAGCCCATGGCATCTATGTAGTAGTGGACCCAGATAATGATATCGATGAATTAGATGAGGAAAATAACATAGCTAACAAGACAATTACCGTCTCAACCTGTCCATTAAACGCCCAGCAGACCCTACTCCAGCACCTTAACTACAGGGCCAATTATGACTTTTATGAGGAGTATTACGATTATGATGATGATGCACTATCCCCAGATGATCTTAGGGATTGTTATCTTGACCTAGAGGATGGCAACACATGGATAAACCGTATCTCTACCTCTGCTCCTGCATTATATCCCTGCTCAGCTGCCATTATAGGCCCCGAAATAGGGGTTGACACCAATACATGGTACGATAGCGATACATCAGTTAAGGGCATCTACTATCCCGAACTTGAGATAGAAAGCATTGACGAATGGATGAAAGATATACCTTTCGTTGGTGAGGACCTAGAGGATTTTCTGGAAGAGCTATTGGAGGCCTCTGAGTTCTCCATAAATCTGGATGGCATCTACTCCCAAGCACCTATCGAATACGAAGAGGAAACCAACAAAGCCATAATCGCTACAAAATTCGGAGGAAGAGTAATCGGGCCCGGAATCGAGGAGGGAGGTAACTGTCAGGGGGATTTCATAAAGTACTATGATGCGAATGACGACGAATTTGGAGATACCCTCCCGGAGGAACTTACCTGTGCGATTGGCATCGGACTGCCTGTGAAAACTATTGGCTATAGCAAAGAGGAGGATATTGATCTGGAATTAATCAGCTTTGAGGGAACTATCACAGCAAATGTCGAAGTAGACCCTTCGGCATCTGCGGGAGTCAAATTTAAATTTGGAGAGCCACAAGCAACGGCATCTGCAGGTGAAACAGAATCCAATGCTGAGCTAAATGCTCTCATTGATGGGGAAGTTTGTCTTCTTGATTGCTCTGACATAAGTGCATCATTACCAACACCCACTATGGAAGATATTACAGTCATAGGAGAAGCTGTTAATCCACTAGTGGACTTTGGAAGTGGCGATCAACTGGAGTCTATATTTCCAAATCCTTCCGGAAACTATGTAGTATATGAAGACCTGGATTATTTAAGTCCCGTTATAAGAATAGCCACCTCCCCCATAGTGATTAACTATGAGCTATGCTTCAATCTGACTGAACTGGACATGCCCTGTGAGGAGATGAAAATACCTTGTTATATATGTGCACTCAATGGTACTCTGCTCAGTATTGACAGCTGGCAGGGATACTGGAGCCTTACAGAGATAACAGTTTACTCGCCGGTGGACATTCATCTTTATGATGAAAATGGCAGACATGTAGGTCCAAATACTCTTGGAGGCATTGATCTGGAGGTTCCACAATCGCAGTACCTCTTGATTAATGATACAAAGAGGTTGATAGTGCCTACAACCACTGACAAATTCATATTGATTCTGAATGGGACTGATGATGGCAGTTACAATATGACCATTTCAAGGCCGATAATGATATTCAATGTCAGTGGCTATGATCTGATAAAGGGAGTTACCTACAGAATTGATACAGTAAAAACAGATATTGGCAACAGGGATTATTATAACCTGAACTTTGATGAGATAGAAAAGGACGTAAATGAGAAAGTAAGGAGTGGTACAGATGTTTCAACAGCAATTGAAGAGGCACTTGGCTCTGTAGTATATGAACACGACATATCAAAACTTCCAACGGCATTATTTGTTTCAGATGTTTATGCCATAAATGATGAATGGGTAACGTTAAATGCAACATCAATGTCTCTTGATAAAGCCTTGGAGGATAGGACTATAATCTTTAGGGTAGATGAAGAAACCATCGGACAATCAATAACTAATGAAGAGGGAGAGGCAAATCTCCAGTACCATGTACCTGAGGATGCAAGTATAGGTTTACATACGATCTCAGCCATCTATGAGGGCGATGATGCTTATATGGAATCGGAGGGTTACGCGTCTCTCAGAGTAATTAATCAGCCACCAGAGGTCTGGCTCGATTTGCCCTCTGCCTTTGTGAGTGGAACGGTTTGGATAAGTGGGAATGTTACTGACTTAAATCTGAAGGATGTGATTCTGAATATCGATGGTATGGAGGTCGCCAACTCAGTACCCTATTTATGGGATACCACAACGTATACTGATGGTCTACATACAATTAAACTTAAAGGTATCGATGAACTCGATGATGAGAATGAAGCCGTTGCTCTGGTTATCGTTGATAATTCGCCTCCAGAAGCTCACATAAGTTATGATCCTGATTCTGGAGATTTGATAGTTGAGGGGATAGACAACTTGGATGATGATGTTGATGTCTCTCACGAAGAAATCTGCTTGAAAGAAAGCGCGAATAAAAAAGCTTGTATAGACGAGGGACAACTTTACACTTTGACTGACGATGCAGACAATAGATTACTCCTTGAGATAGAGTACGATAAAGAAGATCAGCCGGGTGCTAGTTCTACGACCAGTATTCAGCTGATAGGTGCCGAGTACTATGTTGCTGGGGATAAGATTAAAATTGAGTATGAACACAACTGGGAAAGGTACATAACAATAAAAAAGCAGGGGGAAGTAAAGATATTTGAAGAACGTATTCATATGGAACATCAGGACTTAGAACTAGCCAACTACAATATGAAGAAGAATGAGACGATGATAATAGTGGGTGGTGAAAAGGAGGTATTGTCTGGGTTGCATGTTATAGATATTATCACGGATGTTGAGGAAGGGATTAGCACGGAGATTACCTAGATCAACATAGGATAATATCCTGAAATTACATGTCATCAATATTGTATTAAATCACAGTCCAAAGATTCTCCACATTTTGCTCCAACTATGCCGTACTTATCCACGTGCTTCTGGTCTATTTTGAAGGAAAGGTCGGAATCCGGGTATGTCTCGGTGTAATTTCTCGTACCATCGACGCAGCATGCACCCCCTGTTGAATTCCAGTAGAGGTAATCAACCCACGAATAGCTGTTGTCAACAGTAACGTCGTGCATCCAGAAGCGGTATATGTCGGCGAAGCTCTCAAGGCCAATCTCATTGCTGCCGAAATACTCAAGCGACTGTGACGAGTATTTGCTGGTCAGGGTTGAATTCCCGTCCATCCTGTCAAAGAACGACGGCCCCTCATATGTGTTGTTTGATTTGATGTAGCACGCGGAATCAATCCAGCCGTTGATGGTTTCCCCGATAACGGTGGCAGGAATCTGGCAGGCCTGGAATTTCGGCAGTATATCAGGCTCCCCTGTTCTGAGATAATATAGGGGGTCCTCAAGGCCCGTTATTGACACAATGGAAACTAGGGTGTCATTGTTCTGGTAGTATGCTACCCGGTTATTGGCGGAAATCCTAACCAGTGCAATGGCTGCAAAATTCCATGAGTCGTACATGGCCAGGGTGAGATTTACTACATCGGCCTCGATGCCGTATTCGCGGTACTGGGATTCCACTCTCGCGGTCCAGTTGGGGAGGGTATGGTTCTCCATGCCCGGCACTATATTCCCTTCCAGTGTTCCGCAGAGCATAAGCTCCGCCATTGCGGCCTGCGAATCGTTTGCATAATTGGAGTAGTTGAAGGCGGTGCAGTTATGCATCACATAGCCGGTCAGATTCAGGGAGGAATTCATTATCCAGCTCGTCGCATAGGCCGCTGATTTTCTCGCTGATGTTTCCATCGCCCTTCCAAAGTCCTTCTTCAGGCTTTCGACAAAGTAGTGCAGCTCATCGGTGCCGACCCTGTTCACAAGGCCCTCTAAGCCAGGCTCAGATGACTCGACATAGAAGGAGTAAAGTGATACCAAAAGCAAAGACATGATTACAGTAACCAGAGTGAATATGTATCCCCTGTTGTCCATCAGTTAAATATGGTAGTACGGGATTAATATTCCTTGTGGTCGCGCCCCCTGTCAAATTTCTTCTCAAGGGCTTTCAGGAATGACGGCTCGTACTTCCTCAGGAGTTCGTCCCTCTTTATCTCCTCAAGCCTCATTATATGCTCACTCTTTATCTGGTCCAGCCTTTTCCTGCACTTCATATGTTCCCCAAGTACTCTCTTGTCGCCACACTTCATGTGCCTCTCCATGAACTCAGATATTGCATCCCCGGCCAGCATTCTTGGCAGCATTACATAATCCGCCCCGGCATTGTAGAGCCTGAGTGCACCATCAAGGTCATCTGATGTAACTACAATAAGGGCATCAGCATTAACCCTCTTTATCTCATCAATCATAAAGAGATTATCCTTCTGGTCAGGGACCGTTGAGATAACAGCGTCCGCATTCTTCAAATTTATCCTATCGAGGATTTCGAAATCTCCGATATCCCCGTAAATGCATGAAATGGTCTGGCAGATAAGCGAGTCTATGACATCGGGGTTTATATCAACAACCAGGAAGTCCCTTCTGAATTTCTGCAGCGTTCTGACTATCTTATAGCCCATCCTCTTGCATCCGAAGACGATTACGTGGTTCTTATGCCCCTTAGGTAAATGTTCAAGCTCCTTGTCCTTGGAGATTCTGTCGATTACCCTCAGAACGGGAGACATTCTCCTGTATATCTCGGGGCCGTGGATTATGAAGTAGGAGCTTATGGTAATCGTTGTCACTCCTATGAAGATAATCATCGAGAAAACGTCATATGATATGTGCCCAAGCCTCAGCCCCTCGCTCGCCATTATGAGGGAGAATTCGCTTATCTGTGCCAGGTAGAGGGCCGAGAGGAAGGACGTCCTCTTCTTGTAGCCCAAAAGGGTCACTATCAGAAGGACAATCAGGATGTTTCCAAGCAGCACGAAGAGGGAGAATATTATTGCCTCCGGCAGGAATACTAGATGTGCCGGAATCTGCATCCCCAGCGAAACGAAGAATATAGTGGCAAAGAAGTCCCGGAGCGACTTTATCCGGCCTATAATCTCGATGTTGTAGGGGAACGCTGCAAGGCTGAGCCCAGCGAGGAATGCCCCCACCCCGATTGAGAGCCCCAGGACGAAGGATGATGCGGCAAATACAAAGCACCATGAAAGCGCAAACAGGAACAGAAGCTCTATGGACCTGGCTATGTACCTGAGAAGAAATGGCGTTACATACACCCCCGCGACTATCGCTATGGATACCAGGCCAAGGCCCTTCAGGAGCGGGTCGGCTACAGTGGATAGAGACAGAGAACCGATGTTCGTCAGCAGGGCCAGAACCAGGATAGTCACTATGTCCTGGACAAGAAGAATTCCCAACGCTATCTTCCCGTGCAGTGTGTCAAGCTCGTTCTTGTCCGAGAGAAGCTTAATGACAACCATTGTGCTGCTGATGGTCAGGATGAAAGCGATATAGAAAGACTCCAGCTGCTGGAACCCCAACAGGGTGGAAAGCAGGAATCCAAAAACGAATGTTATTGCAATCTGACCAAGCCCGCAGAGGACCGAGACCCTGCCGACCTGCTTAAGCCTGGACAGGTCAAGCTCCAGCCCGACCATGAAAAGGAGGAACGCAATCCCCATCTCGGCGAAGGTTGAAATCATATGGCCGCTGGTGATAAGACGAAAGGCAGCGGGACCTATAAGTACGCCTGCGACCACATACGCAAGTATCAGCGGCTGTTTAAGCACTCTTGCGATCAGGCCGAGTAATGTTGCAGTAAGTACTATGATGCCCAGGTCCCAAAGGATTAAAGCGCCCGATATTTCCATATTATTTTATGTCAACGTCCCGTTTATACCTTTAGTTTTTAGTGAGTAAAAAAAGGCATGGCCGCTTCAATCGCATTCCATATATCCCCGGCTATTGAGGCTTTATCAGCCGTTGGAACATGCCTGACCTCTTTGCCGTCCAGAATCCACACCTCTGTCTTTTCACTCCCAAAAATATTCCTTCCTATGTCGTTCGCAACCACCAGATTCAGATTCTCTTCGGTCAGCTTCTTCCCTGCCCGCTCCAGGAGCTCCTCCTCCGGCAGGTTGACTTCCGCCTTGAAAGCAACTATGAACAGCCCGGGGAATTTCTCCCTCGCAAGCCTTGTCAACTTGGGGGTGGGCTTCAGCCTCAGCACAACCTCCTTGCTGGAATCCATCTTGCCCTCCCTCAGCTCCTCAGGAGAATAATCCGCAATAGCGGCAGCAGAAATCATCAGGTCATAGCCCCCCCTCAGCTCCCCCAGGGTAGAATTCACCATCTCCTCAGCGGTTTTGACATTTATGACTTTAATTTCATCAGGAATTTCAACTCCAACCGGCCCAGAAACCACCACCACTTCATGCCCTCTCTTTTTCCCCTCCTTTGCCAGCGCCAGACCCATCTTCCCGGAGCTGGCATTGCTTATGAACCGCACGGAATCTATGGGCTCCCGGGTAGGGCCCATGGTTATAAGAACCCTCATTTTAACAGCTTGCCTTCAGAATCAATCTCCTTGCCCGATATCCTCTCTCCCGAAATCGGCTTTCCGTCCTTGGCAAGAACCAGCGGAATGACCATTATGGACAGCTTCCCCATGCTCTTCTTGAACCTTACCGCATTAATCTCCTGCGCCCGAAGCAGCGTCTCCTCGCTAACGACAATGCAATCAATGGCCGGGTCTATGGTCGCAATTCCATAGGAATCGTCAATCTTGATAATCTCATATGACTTGCCAAACCCCCTGAGCAGTTCCTCCAGTTTCTTCTTCCTCTCCTCGTAAGCAGAGGTCTCTACCGCCCTGAACCTGTTTGCAAACTCATCCGATGTCAGGCCGATAATCACTGCGTCCGATATCTGGAAGCCGGCCTCCAGGATTTTCTTGTGCCCCTCGTGAATGACATCAAAAGTGCCGCCGATAACCACTTTCTTGAACATCTTGGCTCTTAATATTGTAAGATTTCTTCTTAATATCTTCATTCTATATTTATTAAAATGGAGACGGTCAAAATCCTTGATGTCAGGAAGGAAAACCCCTCCACAAATACACTCGTTCTAGACATAGTGCTTGATTCTGAACCCGGGCAATTCGTCATGGTCTGGCTGCCCTCCATTGGGGAGAAGCCCTTCGGCATCAGCAGACTGGAAGGCAGCATCGAAATCACCGTAAAAGACGTCGGGCCCTTCACTAGGGAACTCTGCAAGGCAAAGAAGGGCTCCTTCGTCGGAGTCAGGGGCCCATACGGCAACGGCTATGAGCTTAAAGGGGAT
>JAHIKS010000013.1 GCA_018897475.1 Candidatus Altarchaeota archaeon | reverse complement strand
CTGCTTACTCAGCAGAAAAGAGGACGAAACCCATTTGAGTTCGTGTTAAATGGGATTGAAAAACACAACCTCAGGTACCACATAAGCTAAATAGTTACATATTTTTTTACCGGGTAATCGACTCATTTTACCACACCTCTAATTTATCCAATTATGTTATAATTATCTGATAACATATTGGATGTTTACCTTTAAATACTGTTATAAATATTTTATAACTATTTATATATGTATTATGGCGTTTTCCTTTATAAATAGCAGATTATGTCATGTTCAATAATGATAATTTAGGCCACCATATGGTTTAGCAACGATATTTCTATCAGCTATAAAGTTTAGAAGTTAAATGTGTGCCGTTTAGGGAAAATCAGGCAATATGCAGGTAGAGGAAATAAAAATAAATAAAGAGGAGCTACTCCCGGCAGCCCTGCCGTTTTGCTTTCCGGCTCAGGCTTCCGCAACAGCCAGTGCTTCCAGTGCTGCATTGAAGGTTGCGCTTGGACGCAGTGCCTTTGTTGCCAGTTCAGTATCCGGCTTGTAGTAGCCGCCTATGTCAACCGGCTGTCCCTGTGCTGCGAGCAACTCATCGCTTATCTTGGCTTCGTTGTCTGCAAGCTCCTGTGCCAGTTTAGCGAAACGCGTTTGGAGTTCGACGTCTTTGGTTTGTTCGGCCAATGCCTTCGCCCAGTATAATGCTAAGTAAAAGTGGCTGCCCCGGGTATCCAGCTCGTTAACCTTGCGGGAAGGGGACTTGTTGTTTATCAGGAACTTTTCAATTGCCTGGTCAAGCGTCTCTCCCAGGACCCGGGCCTTATCATTTTTGGTCGTGATGCTCAGATGCTCCAGTGATGCTGAAAGGGCTAGGAATTCGCCAAGGGAATCCCACCTCAGGTGGCCCTCCTCCCGAAACTGCTGAACGTGCTTGGGCGCTGAGCCGCCTGCCCCGGTCTCATATAATCCGCCGCCATTGATGAGAGGCACTATTGACAGCATCTTTGCGCTGGTGCCTACTTCAAGAATCGGGAACAAATCCGTCAGGTAATCACGCAGCACGTTGCCGGTAACTGAAATCGTGTCTTTGCCGTCTTTCATGCGCTCCACCGAGAAGCGCGTGGCCTCCACAGGAGACATGATATGGATTTCGAGACCGTTCGTATCATGGTCTTTTAGATAGAGGTTTACTTTTTCTATAAGCTGTGCGTCGTGTGCTCTGTCTTTGTCAAGCCAAAATACGGTGGGTGAACCGGTTGCTTTTGCCCGGTTTACGGCCAGTTTAACCCAGTCTTGAATCGGGATATCCTTTACCTGGCACATGCGCCAGATATCGCCTTGCTCAACCGTGTGCTCGAGCATTGTTTGACCTGTTGCTGAAACAACACGAACTGTTCCGTTGCCCGGGCACTGGAATGTCTTGTCATGAGACCCGTATTCCTGAGCTTTTTGCGCCATAAGACCTACATTGGGGATAGTCCCCATTGTTGTCGGATCAAAGGCACCGTGTTTTTTACAGAAATCGATTACCTCCTCGTATACTCCGGCATAACTGCTGTCAGGTATCACAAATTTCGTGTCGTGGGGCTTGCCGTCCGGGCCCCACATTTGCCCAGAATTACGAATTGCGGCCGGCATGGATGCATCGACGATGACATCACTTGGGACATGGAGGTTTGTGATGCCTTTATCTGAATCCACCATGGCAAGTTCAGGTCTGTTTTCATGGCATGCCCGGATATCGGCCTCGATTTCAGCTCTTTTTTCTTCGGGCAGTTCCTTGATTTTTGCGTAGAGGTCACCCAGCCCGTTGTTGGGGCTGATGCCCAGCTCTGCAAAAACAGACGCATGTTTTTCGAAGGCATCCCTGAAGAAAACAGAAACCACATGGCCAAAAATGATAGGGTCTGAGACCTTCATCATGGTGGCCTTCAGGTGTATGGAGAACAATACGCCGTTCTTTTTTGCGTCCTCTACCTGCTCCTCAAGGAATGCACGTAAAGCACGCCGGCTCATAACCGTTGCATCAATTATTTCGCCAGCCATAAGAGCTGTCTTTTCCTTTAGAACCTGGGTATTCCCTTCTTTATCAACAAACTCAATCCTGGCGTCTCCGGCTGTTGCTTCTGTGATGGTGGTGGCTTTTTCGTTGGAACGGAGGTCTCCGCTGCGCATATATGCAACATGTGATTTTGAGTTTGGACTCCATTCACCCATCGAGTGCGGGTTCTTTTTTGCGTAATTTTTCACCGAAACCGGAACCCTGCGGTCGGAGTTTCCCTCCCTCAAAACAGGGTTTACGGCGCTTCCTTTAACCTTGTCATACCCTGCTTTGGTTTTCTCCTCCGCTTCGTTTTGAGGGTCCTCTGGATAGTCTGGCAAATTATAGCCTTTCTCTTGCAATTCTTTGACTGCCGCTTTAAGCTGGGGGATTGAGGCACTGATATTCGGCAGTTTTATTATGTTTGCCTCGGGCGTCTTTGCGAGCTCGCCCAGTTCTGCCAGATGGTCTGCTATTCTTTGGCTCTCTGTCAGGTTTTCAGGAAAGTTTGCGATAATCCTTCCCGCAAGAGAGATGTTCCTTGTTTCAACAACAACTCCTGCCGCCTTCGTGAATGCCTTGACTATGGGCAGAAAGGAGTAAGTCGCCAATGCTGGTGCTTCATCAACCTTTGTGTAGATAATCTTTGCCTCCGTCATTTATTTCACCTCTTCAGGTTCGTCGGGCATCGCATATAGTATGTCGTCCCATGGATGCCGGTAGAGTTCTGCCTTCTGCCGTTTCTGGTCTATGATATGGCCTATAAAGCCGATGCTCCTACCCAACACAAAGAGTGCGTTCAGGATTCCAAGGTCCACGAATTCGCGCACCTCTTCCCTCGAGTAGCCGATGCTTCTCAGCATGTCGCAAAACGACACGCCTATGCACCCATCAACGTTCAGTATCAGGTTGTTCCTCTTCGAGGTCGTCAGCTTCTCGACCTCCAGCGCGTAGTCAAGCGTTTCCGTTATGGGGAAATTCTTATTTACATAGTCCCTTATTATCTCAACCCGCACATCAGGGTTCGTAACGGACTTAATCCTGTGCCCTATGCCCTGGATGTTTACGTTTTTGCCCTTCATGTCCTTTACCATGAATGCCGGCTCTGACCCCTGGTACAGATAGGTCGTGAAATGGTCTGCCGAGCCCTGGACGGCGCCCCCGAACCTCGGCCCTATTGTCAAAAGACCGCTTGCAAGGGCAGATACCAGGTCCTTTCCTGCCCTAGCTGCAACGATTGCGTTATGGGCTCCTGAGACTGCGGGACCGTGGTCTGCCGTAACGAGCACGACCATCTCGATGAACTCTGCCGCCCATTTTGGAAGCTTCTTGTTGAACCAGAGCAGGCCAATGACACCGCCAAGTCCCCACTTCTCCTCGAAAATCCTGCTGATGGGGATTCCATAGTACTGGAGCTCTTCCCCCCGGTCATCAGATATCGTAGAGACGAACTGGGTGGGCTTTCTGATGATGCCTTCCCTGACGGCAACAGCGTAATCAATGGGTATCTTCGGGGGTTCTACGTCAGGCAATGGCGTATGCTTCCCTGATTTCACGAGCTTGTCGAAGGTCTGCTTAATCTTCTCGTCAAAGTCATCGAACGTGTCAGGTACTATGACTCCCGCCTCTTTAAGCGCCTTGTTCTTTGCATCAGCGGTTTCTCTCTCTGCCCCTGCCCTTGCCCCTGCATGGCCGAACTGGACCTCTGCCGGAAACACCTTTGAGCAGGTTCCGATGCACCAGGCAACCAGGGGCTTCTTGAGCCTCCCGTCCTTTATTGCGTCTATTACATCGTATTCGTCGGCTCCCCCGACCTCTCCAAGCAGGACCATCATCAGAACGTTGGGGTTCTTCTCGTATCTCAGGAGATGGTCAAGGAATGTTGAGCCGGGATAGCGGTCCCCACCTATTGCAACTCCCTCACATACCCCGTCGGTATTGTTGGCGATGATGTTGTTCAGCTCGTTGGATAGCCCGCCCGATTTTGAGACGTATGCTACGCTCCCGGGGCGGTGCAGCTTTGAGGCAACGATGTTGTCCAGCATCCCCGCCGTGTTTCCGATTTTGAATGCACCAGCAACTATGCCACCGACTGTTGCGGGGCCGATAATCCATTTGTCCCGATCCTTGGCTATCTTGATCAGCTCCTTTGTCCTGTGCTCCGGGACCCCCTCGGCGATGATTGCAACGGTGCGGATGGTGTTTGTCTCCAGGGCTTCCTTTGTGCTTGGATATGCAGAGCGCATTGATGCAAAATTTACCATTAGGTCCGCCTCGGGATGTTTCTTTGTAGCCTGTTCAAGTGTTTTGTACATGGGTACCTGAATCTCCTTGGTTCCCCAGAAACACTTGTGAAGACCATCGCGGGTTGGATTGACGATGGCCACCACAGAGGGCTCCTCGCGTCTGCAGATATAGTCAAAGTCGAGCATCCGCTGGATGGCGTTCTGCTGATAGCCGAAAACGATTGCCTTGGTGTCCCTGTCCATTAAGACGTAGTCCGGTCTCTTCTTCGCCTTTGTTGTCATTTAGCTTGCCTCCAGTGCCATGTTAACGATTCTGGTCATGTGCGTCTCGGGACCGTAAACCTCGATCGGGAGTCCCAACTCTTCACCAAGTTTCTTCATGTTCTCAAGTCCCTCCTGGTAGTTCGGACCTCCGCGCCGCACGTAAATCCTTGCATCGACGCCCTTCAGCTTATCCTTGTATTCCCGCAGCGCCATTATGATGCCCTTGAACGTCTTTGCTACGTCGGTGAAATTTGCAATTCCGCCTCCAATCAGCAGAAGCTTCGTGCGGCCTTTTGCGTCTTTTTCCCTCGTCATCAAATCAAGGACCGTCTTTGCATACTCGTATGTTTCGTCAGTCGACGGGTTCCCGCTGTACTCCCCATAGTTGGCAAGCTCGTCCCGGTAGCCGAGGTCTACTATTGTATCGGCATAGATTACGCTGCTGCCTCCGCCGGCGACCATGGTCCAGATGCGCCCCTTGGGATTGAGAACCGTTAGTTTCAAAGAGGCACCGCTCTTGTTATCCAGCCTCTTTATGTAGGCCTCCTCCTCGGATACCTTCCTTCCGAATGGTGGGGGAAATTTGAGGTCGCCCCAGCCACTCATGAATTCAAAGACCGCGGTGTCGTCAATCCTTGCTACCAGGTCTAATGGAACTATGTCTTTTCCGGATATTACGAACGGGTTAATCTCCAGGTAGGCATATCCAAGGTTCCGATAGAACCTGAACAGGCCCTTGATGAAGTCGGCCAGCATCTTTTTGTTTTCCTTGGGGGTGTCCTTTGGAAGTTTGCCTTCAATGTCTATCTTGTCGACGTCTTCCGTTATGGCGACATTAATCTCGGCCACCGTGTCCCATACGGACTCTATGTCAACGCCGCCGTGGTTTGAGAAGTATATTGTGTCACCCTCCCTTGCGCTCTTGATGGCAACGTAGAATTCTTTGTCGTGGGGGACGTAGGACTCTATGATGAAATGAGTGAGGGTGTCGGTCACCTTTCCAACAGTGGTTTCCTTGTTCATTCTCTCAGCAATCCATTCCTTTGCCTCATCAAAGCTTACGTTTGCCGCAATCAGGCCATGCTTGCCCCTCTTTCCAAAGAGCTGGTCGGGCTTGACTACCAGCTTCTCCTTGCCGAGCCATGAATGCTCCTTCGCCAGTTCATCCAGTTTGGTCTCCGGGTCAACCAGCACAACCTTTCCAGGAAAGGAAAAGTCTTTGCTGATATACTCCGCCCAGTGGTTTGCAAGCATCTTCTTGCCGTCAAATTCCCTTATGCCTCTTTGTGCCATTTTTAATCTCCCTGCTGTTTCATGTATTGAAGCGTTCCTCCCGCGAGAAGGATTTGTTTCTCCCTGTCCGAGAGGTTGTAATCGACCTCGAACTTGGTCCCCTTCGATTTGTTCTCTACGATTAACGAGCCGCCCTCCTGTATGATTTTTTTGATATCGGGTATCTCGAGCTCGTCCCCCTGCTCTATGCCGTCGTAGTCCTTCTCGTCCTTGAACGAGAGGGGCACGATGCCGAAGTTTATGAGGTTGGCGTTGTGGATTCTCTCCATGGACTTTGCGATTACCGCCTTTACCCCGACGAACATCGGGCACAGTGCCGCATGTTCCCTTGATGAGCCCTGTCCGTAGCTCAGTCCTGCAACGATTATGTTGTGCTTTCCGCTGTCCCTTGTCTCAATGGCCCTGTGGTGGAATTCAGGGTCCACTACCTCGAAGAGGAATTCTGAATATTTGGGAACGTTGGAGCGGTACTTCATCTTGGACCCTGCAGGAATTATGTGGTCAGTAGTTATCTTGTCCTCGACCTTTATGGCGACCTTTCCGTCGATTTTCTCGGGCAATGGTTCGCTTGCCGGGGGCTCTCCGATGTTGGGGCCCCTGGATATTTCCACGTCACCCTGTGCATCGTCGGGAAAGATGAACATGCTGTCATCGATGTAGAATTTCTCGGGCATCTTTATGTCCGGATATTGAATGCCCATGCCTTCCAAATCCCTGGGGTCGGTCATCCTGCCTGTGAGAACTGCTGCTGCCGCTGTTTCAGGGCTGACGAGGTATGCGTTCGCGCTCTTTGTTCCTGAACGAGCGAGGAAGTTCCGGTTGCTCGTCCTGAGCGATACTGCATCGGTCTTGGGCGATTGACTGTTGCCTATGCAGAATCCGCATGCTGACTCGGCTATCCTTGCGCCTGCCGAGACTATGTCGGAGAATCCACCGTCTTTCATTATGTTTTCTAAAACCTGTTTTGAACCTGGAGCGACAACGAAACTGATGTTGGGGTGGGCCTTCCTCCCCTTCAGGATATGGGCGATTGTCATCAGGTCCTTGTATGATGAGTTGGTGCAGCTCCCCATGCATACCTGGTCAACCTCCAGGTCCTTGAGGTTGCTGACCTTCTCGATGTTGCCGGGGCTGTGCGGTGTAGCTGCGAGGGGCTCTATCTCATCCAGGTTGATGTCGATTGTCTTGTGGTATTCGGCATCTTCATCTGCAAGAAGCTCAATCCAGTCGTCCCCCCTCCCCTGGGAGCTGAGGAATTCCTTGGTTATTTCGTCGCTTGGGAATATAGAGGTCGTTACACCGCACTCGGCGCCCATGTTCGTTATGGTCGCCCTTTCGGGGACGGAAAGGGTCTTGACTCCCTCACCCCCGTATTCGAACACGCAGCCAACATTGCCCTTGGTCGTGAACAGCTCGAGCATCTTCAGGACGACATCCTTTGCAGCGACCCACGGCTTTAGCTTCCCGTGCAGGTTGACCCTTATGACTTGAGGAGTGGAAAGATAGAAGGGTCCGCCGGCCATTGCAACGGCGACGTCAAGGCCCCCGGCTCCGATGGCAATCATGCCGATTCCTCCCCCGGTAGGGGTGTGGGAATCGCTTCCTAAGAGAATCTTGCCCGGCTTGCCGAACCTCTCAAGATGCACCTGGTGGCAGATTCCGTTTCCTGCTCTAGAATAAACGAGCCCGTATTTCGCAGCTATGGTCTGCAGATATTTGTGGTCGTCGGCGTTTTCAAAACCAATCTGGACCGTGTTGTGGTCCACGTAGCTGACGGATAATTCCGCCTTTGTCTTGGGGATGCCCATGGCCTCGAACTGCAGATAGGCCATTGTGCCGGTCGCATCTTGAGTGAGGGTCTGGTCTATGTGTATACCAATCTCCCTGCCAGGGCCGTATTCGCCCTCAACGAGGTGCTCCTCCAGGATTTTCTGAACGATGTTTTTTGGCATTTTAACCTCCACCATCACCAGATATTTCAAAAGTATAATAATTTAAAGAATTAGATTTAGGATTTAAATAATGATAATGATTGTTCATTATAAACCCAAATCTGATTTCATTCTGAGTGGATTAGTAAAGGGTATCATCTTCTTATAAGCCATATATTTTAACTATCAATCAGTAAATTATCTTACAATGAAGAAAATAGCGGCTTTGTTTTTCCTGTTACTGATGCTGCATTCTGTTGCCCTTGTCCATGCACAGGAGGAGCCCAACTTCATAACCTGCAGGGCGTGCAAGACCGTACAAACATTTTCGATTGTATTCGGCATTTATTTTGGGATTATTCTGTGCATCCATACCTCGCGGTGGTATCTGGCGGCAGGGAATGCCCACAGGAGAATGGAGGTGAGGGAGTACGTATTTACGACACTAAAAATCCTGGGGAGCGTTTTTCTGTTCCTGTATATCGTCTCCTGGGTGTCAGGGATGTTTGGGGTCGTTATCCTGAGTCCGCACGAGACAATGCGGGGCTGTGAAGCCGTGTGCCTTGTCTGAATTATTTTGGAGAGATTATAATCTGAATCTTAATCAGCTTTGGCGTCATATCCACAGCGCTCACCGGACCTGAAACCGTCCAGGGTTGCTGCTTTGCATGCCTTGAAGAATTCACAATCAATACATAAAGGTTTCTCATCCCCGTCCATAATATGCAATAGGGGTTTTTATATTAAAGTAATAGCCGCGTATCAGTTGATTCAAAATATAAATCGGATAAAGCCTATACCTCTTAAAAGCCAGTTGGATTGTTCCTTCTCGATATCACCAGTTCCCTTATTCTCGCTTCCAGGCCGTTGAGGGCACTCTCGTCCCGGCTATTAACGGCTGAAAGAACCATACCGGTAATCTCCTGAAACTCCTCGTCATCGGAGTACCGCTGTCCATAAAGCTCGCATACCTCACGTAAGCGGCCCCGGTTATTGTTGTGGAGGTTCAGCAGATCCATGAATATATAGTGGCTTGCGGATACCATTTTTTTGTTATAACTCTATGATAACACATTTGATTTTAATCTTTAAATACAGTTATGAATATATTATAACAATGGTGATTTCTCTCCCCAAGCTCGAGGAAATAGGTTTAAGCCGTAACGAGGCGAGGGTATACACAACCCTGCTGGGGCTGGGGGAAACCAAGACGGGGGCAATAGTCAAAAAGACTGGAATGCACCGCGTCCTGATATATGACGCGCTGGACTCCCTCATAGAGAAGGGGCTGGCTACTTTTGTCATCAAGGAGAACAGGAAGTATTTCCAGGCAACGGAGCCGGAGAAACTAATTGATTTCTTAAAGGAAAAACAGGAGATTGCCGAGTCCCTGATGCCCGAGTTGGACCTGATAAGGGAGAAGTCCAAGCTGGAACAGCAGGTTGCCATATATTACGGAATCAAGGGCCAGGAAACCGTGTTCAACAACATGCTGAAGGAGCTGTCTCCCGGCGGGACGTACCACTGCTTTGCCTCCGGCTTTATGGCGGATACGCTTGGAAAGTTCCACGATGATTTCCAGAAACGTAAAACGAAGGAAAAGATAAAGTCATATATCATATACTACGGCGATTACAGTAAACGACAGGAGGTTATAGAAGGGACCCATGGCTCAATAAGACACTCCCCCATAGACTACTTCCCCACCACAGTATATATATACAACGACAAGGTCCTGGTGATAATATGCACTGCAAACCCACCCTTCGGAATTCTAATCACCAACAAACAGACCGCAGAATCATACAGAAAATTATTCAGTGATTACTGGAAAAAGGCGGAGGTGATGAAGAACGATTTGAATCATCAGAATAAGAAGAAACACTAATCAACTTCCAAGAGACCTGCTCAAACAAACCTTTACGGGAGAATACTTAAGGCCCTCGGTTACGGCGTTTTCCAGATAATCTATATCCACGTCACATTCTTCCTTGATTCTCTCTTCAAGCATATCAAGCATGCATTTCCTTGGATAATTCCTGTATTCTTTCGTCTGATATTTCTTGTGCTTCAGGTAGAGCTTGTTGAAAATCGTTGAGCCCCTGTGCGGGATAATTATTGAGACGCACATGTAATACCTGAAATTGGGGATGCTTGAGCACGCCTTGATAAAATCCAGGTTCGCCTTGACGCTTTCTTTGGTTTCCCCGGTAAAGCCAAACAACACCCCGATGTCGGCAAAGATATCGTATTTGGCCAGAAGCTTGACTGCATTGTAGTTGTCTGTTGGCGTTGCCCTCTTGGATGCATTCCTCAGACAGTCGGCATCGGCGGATTCAACCCCTACCGTGACCTCGTCCACGCCAAGCTCCTTGAGCTGTTTTAGTCTTTCTTCAGTAATGTCATCCGCAGTCATGTATATCCTCAACGCGACGTCCAGACCGGGGGGCTTTGCTTTCTTGAATGCTTCAAAGTATTCCTTGTCTCCCAGGAAATCATCGCAGATGTCATAGGCAACAACGTTGCCATACTTTTCCTTTAGCTCGCCCAGCTCCTTCCAGATGCGTTCGGGGTCTCTCTGCCTTAGCTTGTCAACGTCAGGGATGGCACAGAACGCACACGGACCGCATTGGGTGGCCTTGTAGCACCCCTTCTGGGAATAAAATGCGACCTTGTATTTGCGTTCATAATTCTTAACGTTTTTGAACTGCTCCTTGAATTTCTGGGAGTATTCGGTCAGGTATTTGTCCACAAACGACCTGTCCGTGGGAGGGATATCATCCAGGCAGGGCAGTTTAAGAGGGTTCATCACCACCTCGCCGTTTTTTCTATAGCAAAGGTTCGGGATTTTTTCTATGTCATTGCCCTTTATCAAATCAACAACGGCTGATTCGCCGTCTCTCTGGATGGAATAGTCATACACGTCGTTGAATTCCAGGATGTCCCTTGCAACGAACGGGACGATGTCTTTCCCTTCCTTGTCCGTCAAAGCTCGGCTGGAAACGTACTGGCCGCCTATTGCGACAGTCGCTCCCTTTTGTTTTGCAATCTTTCCAATAACCTTGCAGTTCTCGTGATTGAGCATCTTGCAACTGATGCCGACCAGGGTTTCGAAATCGCACTGCTTCGCTACCTTCTTTTCGATGTCCTCCTCGGGCTCAACGTCGCCGTCATAGACTGTAATCTCCAGGTCAGGAAAACTCTCCCTTGTAGCGGTTGCAATGGAACAGAGTCCCGGTGGAACGACCGTGCCTGTGGAGGTATAGGATATGTCCCATTCCTTGTCAGGGGATGGGCTCACCAAAACTAGTCTTTTGAATTTCATTTGATCGTTATCATTCGAAGTTGAACGCATAAAAATCACCCGATGACTCTATGTACTGAACTTTGACGCTTTTTATATTTATGGTGCTTGACACCATAAATTACTGAAAGGTTGGTTTGTTGGAGGTGGTTAGGTTAGCCAGGAGGTGATGTCCTATGCTACCCATAACCGAAATACCTTTGTTTGTGAGAGAG
>JAHIKS010000002.1 GCA_018897475.1 Candidatus Altarchaeota archaeon | reverse complement strand
CCATAATAGAAATTGAGTTGATATAGCCGAACTCCTCTTTGAAATACGTATCCATCTACAATAATAACTATCAACTTCAAGAGTTACAATCTATTGAATCTTTTGTCCCAATTAGAATTGATAAAGAAACAGCAGTTATTAGAAAATGATAGTGAATTAGGGATGCTTTTTCCCGAGATGGATACGTATTTCAAAGAGGAATTCGGCTATATCAACTCAATTTCTATTATGAGGTCAAAGAAGAACAAAGCGCTCAATAGGGCGGAGTTCTTGTTTATTATGAAAGAGCCAGGGAACAATGGCAGATGCACGGGGGAAATGATCTGGAAAGAGATTTTGGACATACATAAAATAATGAGAAATTTAGAAAAAATACATAATATAAAACTCGACTATCTTATCGTTAGAGAAAACGAATTTTTTGAACTGATTAAGGAAACTGCGCATAACCCGCTAAAAGAAATGATTTCTGCACAAACTGTGCTGATGTATCAAGAGAATTATTGGTTAGAAATAAAGAAAGCTGTCGATGAAGGAATCTCCATTAAAGGCATTGAAGAGATTAATCCAGCAAAGATAAGTGAGAAGGATATTATTTACAATCTAGGAAGGTTTGGGTACAAAGAGATGGGTACAGAAATGGAGAAAGGGAGAGATTTTTGCATTGAAACACTAATAACCTCGCTGATGTTAAAAGGGGATGCGCGAAGAATCCAGGCAATACCTGTGATTCTCGGTAAAAACATTGAAAGAGGTCGGAAACCGATATACAATCTTCTCATTTTTATGGCCATGAAATATAAAAAATCAGAGAAATTATTGGCATTACTAACCTTAACGGGGAAACTTTTACCAAACAAACAGATTACCGATGCCATAGAGATAATGAACTGCATTAGCATCAAACCTGAGAAAATTGATGAAAAGGGTATCAAACAGAAAATGGAGATGTATTATGCAAATCAAAAAAGATAAACTTATCAGTTTTCTGAAGGAAATCGATAACGAACTCGGAAGTGAAATAAAACTATTTCGCTTTGCGAAATTTGATAAATTAAGCGAAGCTTAATTTGAAACTGTCTGCAGTTTCAGTTAGGCACTACACCCACCACACAGACATTCCTCAACGACGGACCACGCACCCGCCACATAGGTAGTCCTCAGCATCTCAGAACAGCACCCGCCACACAACCAGTCCTCAACGGCGGACCACGCACCCGCCACACAGACCTTCCTCAACACAGCAGCGGCACCAACACCCCGCCACACAGACATTCCCCAACCCGGCACAGCGGAATCCCCAGCTCGCAGGGGAGAATTCACCAGAGTTAGGCACTACAGAGCAAGACCACGCACCCGCCGCACAAGCAGTCCCCAACCCGGCATGATGGAATTCCCCAGCGGGCAGGGAGAGCCCCATAATAACGGATTTAAGCATCAAATCCCCTATTGTTTATAAGATGCACGTGGATGTTTCCAAGGATGTAGGCACGAAGATAGAGCGCATGTCCGGTATCATGGGAATAGGGAAAAAGGAGCTTGTCGACAGGGCGATTCTGACTTATATAGACAGCGTTAGCAGGTTTCTGGAACTCAAGAAGGAGTTCAGGGAGTGGGACGAGCTGAGTGACGAGGCCCTTCTGAATTTTGAGAAGTCACTATGAACAAAGGTGATGTCTGGTTGGTGCAGTTGCCTCAAACCAATGGCCATGAACAGGCAGGTACAAGACCTGTTGTTATTCTGAGGGAGACTGAAGCCAATATTGCGGTGGTGATTCCTTTCACGTCCAATATTCAGGCGCTTAGATTCCCCCATACCCTGGAGATCAGGCCATCCAAGGAGAACGGGCTTAAAGACATCTCGGTTGCTTTGGTCTTTCAGATAAGAGCCATCGACAAGAAGCGACTGGTCAGGAGGGCGGGCAAACTGTCAGCAAAGTCTCTGGAGAAGGTCGATTCTATGCTTAAGAAATTGCTGGGTTTGTGAATATGATACGGGGGATTTAGCGGCAGCACCCACCACCACACAGACATTCTTCAACATCTCAGAACAGCACCCCGCCACACAACCAGTCCTCAACCGACACGGCGGCACAATCACAATCAGCACAGAGACAGTCCTCAACGCGGAATCCCCCGGCAGAGCAGGGGAGAATTCGAATCTTCAACTATTATAAAGCATTGACGTAATATTTATTGTAAGATGAGCAAAAATCACACCTTTTACATGAATGCGAATCTGAGTGACTACATCGGCAAATGGATTGCTATATGCGATGATAAAGTAGTTTCAGAAGGTAAAGAAGCAAAAAAGGTGTATTCGGAAGCTGAAAAGAAATGCAAGAACAAGAGGATTCTGCTCACCAAGGTTCCCGGCAAGCACACCATGATTTTCTAGAACAGGGCAATAACCTTCAGATATAGGGCTATTGAACGAAGAGATGGGGTGACAATCAGGTGTCCTATCCTTCCGATAGTTTTGAAGGGTAAAAGGACGCTCGATTATATTGGTCTTCTGGATTCCGGCGCCGATGTTTCTGCCATAGATATGAGCGTTGCCGAGATATTGGATCTTGACCTATCTGGCGAGAGCGATAAATCCGAGGGTATTGGAGGCATGGTGGAAACTATAGAATCAAGCGTTAATCTGCATTTTTCTGGCAGTCACGAACGGTTTGCATTTCGGATACCTGTATTGGTAAT
>JAHIKS010000012.1 GCA_018897475.1 Candidatus Altarchaeota archaeon | reverse complement strand
GAATTCTCCAGTCTTTTCTTCATAGTATTCACATTCTCCATCTCATTAACCATGGCACCAAAATCCTTATCCTTCCAGACGTCAATCCCTTTTCCTTCTTTATAATCGGCAGCAATCCCATAGATGTTGCTCCTCGCAATGCCGACCCTCAGGAACTTGTCGTGCTGCTCCAGGTCGCCTTTATCAATCTCCTCCAGGAATTTTGGCTCCTCCGCAGTTTCAATCCCGATAATCCCGATGTTCTCGGTCTCATAAATCAAATCCGCAGAATTCGGCGCATGGAGATGCACCTGAATGTCCAGACCCTTGGCAGGCTTCACAGCCAGGTCAAGTGCCTTGACCAGGTCCTCCCGTTCTGCCACAATATTCGGGTTCAGCCCCAGGCTGGGCTCGTCGATGCTGACGGTCTTTGTTTTCATATACTCCTTGTCAACCAGGGAATTCTCCACGAACCTCGAGACGCTCTCGGCCAGATTCATCAGCAAATCCCCCTGCACCTGACTCCCGACCTTCCCCAGGTACAGCTCCAGCGGCCCTGTAACGCATACCCTCAGCTCCAGTGGCCTGGAATTCTTCTCGTAATACTCCCTTGCAACCTCATCGATAATCTCTATCTCAGGAATCTTCGCCTCCTCTTTTTTTATCAGCCAGGCCTCCCCATCGTCCTGGGACTCTTCTATCGATGAAAAGAACTGGGAAATCATATCCTTTACTTGCGGATAGTTCGGCCTCTGAATCCCGGCAGAGATCTTTCTCTGCATGATGCCCCTAACAACCTCTTCGAATTCCTCGCCCTCCAGACCCTCTCTCTTCACACCCCCGGGAAGAGGGAAGCTTCCTATATCGTCTGAGATTATTACTGGCATTTTACTCTCTCAAGTTCTTTGATGGTGTTAATATTAATTGCCCCTCTACCACTTATAATGTGGATGTGGTTTTCTTTCTCTTTCCTTTCCATTACGTTGATGCCAACCGGCACCAGCACTTCATTATTGTCTCTGATGGTTATACTGGGCGTGAATCCCATGGAGGTGTATTCCCTTTCAGAGATAGCGACACAAAGCGGTTTTCTGATTTGATTATATTCTTCAATCACCTCCCTAATCAATTTAGGGGATATAAAGGGCAGGTCAGCTGAAACCACCAGTGCTGAATCAAGATTGAATCTATCCAGTAAAAACTGGCAATCTGGTATGTAACCGTCTCCCGGGGTCCCTACAACCCTTAGTCCCATCTCCCTGGCCTTTTCTGCAGTTTTAGGGGTGTATTCTGAAACTGCAACCAAGGCATCTAAATCTGCACCGCTCAGGGCATTTGCTACTCTCTCCAGCATGGTTTCGTTACCTATTCTGATCAGCGGTTTCTCCACGAAATCCATTCTGCTTCCTCTCCCCCCTGCCATGATTATTGCCATCATTTTAAAGATATCAGCGTCAAAAGAACAACCAGCCTTGAAATCTCATTTACTGCACCAAAAATATCCCCATTCACATAACCGAAATTCCTATGCGCGATTAGAGTTATGGCGATGGAGGTGGAAAGACCCACCATCAACGCAATAAGGCCAGAGTAATTGGTAAGATAGAAGCAAACAACAAATGAAAATAGCAGAGATGGGAGGAACATTTTTCTGTTCAGGTTTTTCATAAACATCCTACCCATCCCATCACCTCCTGGTTTCCCGAGGAACATCACCAACAGCATAGAGGTTTTAGCTGAGATTTCAGCCACTGCAATAAAAAGAATATTGCCTACGGCTTGATAAAAACCAAAGAGGTAGAGTGCGAGTATAAAAAACAACATCAGAACCCCTGCAACTCCCATCTGCGTGTCCTTCATCGCCTTTATCTTTCCTTCCTTACCTCCCAGAGTATAAACTCCATCAGCAAAGTCAGTAAGTCCGTCAATATGATTTATTCCAGTTATCTGATAGAGAGCAAAGAGAGTGAAGACAGCAGCCAACGCCGGATTCAGATACTGAAAGAGAACAAAACTGATCAGACCAACGACTAGGCCTATGAATAATCCTATAACTGGGAAGAGATATGACTTCTTTGCAGCATCCCCCACAGACATACTTCCTGTCGGAATCGTAGTGAGAAAACTCATTAATGAACGCATCTTTAATCCCCATAGATTTTTGACATTATTCCTGCTATCAGTCCACCAACAACATCGTCCAGGAATGGGTCCAATTTACCCAGGATTCCGGGCTTTGCCTTATCATACCTGACAAATTCAAAGACGCCACGAATTCCAGCAATATAGTTTGCGATATCCATGCCAAGAATTTCATCGGCAACCAAATCGACTCTCTCCTCCGGTTTAATTTTTTCATTCAGCAGGATTCCGGCCCACAGTAGCGAGGAAACATTAATGTCCTTGAGGTATTTATCTAATAAATCCCTGAATCTAGTCTTTGCTTCTTCCTCAGCAAGGCCATGGGAGACATAGAGATTAAACGCAGCTTCTACGAGCTCGTCCTCCTCCACCCCTAGCCTCTCTAAGATTTCATTCACCCTAAAACCTCCTCTAATCTCTCTATCAAAATCCTATTATCATTGGGTGTTTTAACACCAATCCTAATGTAGTCCTCATTCAAGTAGTGGAATGAGCTACAATCCCTGACATAAAGGCCTTTGTTCAGAAGCGATTCCGTCAATTGTGAGGAACTGTAGTTAGTATCTTTGATGTTAATCAAGAAGAAGTTGCTCTCGGATGGATAAACCCTAAGTGGGAGCCTCCCCAAACCCTTACGCAACCCCTCTTTACTTTTCACTGCCGTCCCCCTGATTTTCTCTAAGAGAGGATGATTAAGACAGATATCGCCAACTCTTTGTGCTATTGCGTTGACATTCCATGGTGGTCTTGTTCTGTCCAGAATTTCTATAACCCTCTCATTAGCCACTGCATAACCAAGCCTTAATCCGCATAAACCAAAGCCCTTCAATGACCTCAATACGATGAGATTATTGAACTCCGCCGCTTTCTCAATTAATGTGTAGCTATCAGAGATATCATAATAGGCCTCATCCAGCATAAGGAGCACATCACTACCTTCTATTTCCTCAAGAAATGAAAGCAGCAAATTCTGTGGTATCACCCTTCCAGTGGGATTATTGGGATTGCACAGAAAGACCAGATTCGTATTCGAGGGAAATTTCAATATCTCTTCATTAATCAGGAATTCCTCCTCTTGCGGAATTCTGTGTGTGAAAATTCTTGACCCATACATTCTGCTGGAATACTCGTATTCTCCATAGGTTGGCTCGGGTATGAATACGTTTCCAGGAAAGCAGAAGGAGATTAATCTGATTAATTCGGTTGCGCCATTTCCTATGATGACATTATCCGAGGAGCCGTTGATGTAGTCAGCTATCTTCTCCCTCAGTTTTCTACTGTCGGTTTCTGGATACTTGCCCAGTTGAGGTATCGTTTCCTCTATCACCTTAATGATTTCATCCGGCAATCTCACCGGATAAGTGTTCGTGCTGAAGTCCAACACATCTTGAGTTGTTGAGCCATGGACGCATTGCTCAAGTTTATTTAGTGCTGATCTTGTTTTGAGTTTCATCCTATCTATGTTGATTGACAACTATCTAAGCAAATAACTTTTCGATATCGTTTTTGTTTAACTTCTTAAAAAGGCTATCATCCACCTCAATTACATTTTTAACCAAATTAAGCTTACTTTCCTGGAGTTCGAGAATTTTTTCTTCAATAGTATCTTTTGTAATGGCCTTATAAACGAAGATATTCTTTTTCTGTCCGATTCTATGGGTTCTGTCGATTGCCTGCATCTCTGCAGCAGGATTCCACCATGGGTCAACAATGAACACGTAGTCTGCCTCTGTAAGATTTAATCCCAGGCCTCCGGCCTTTAGACTTATGAGGAACGCCTTTATGTTGGAATCTGTCTGGAATTGCTCTACTACTTCCTTTCTCTTGCGCGTACTTCCATCCAGATAAGAAAATCCAATATTCTTCTTTTCGAATTCATCGCGAAAAACGCGAAGCATCTTAACGAAAGAAGAAAAAACCAAAACCTTGTGACCTTCAGCAATCACCTCCTCTATCTGCTCTATCAGCATATCAAATTTGCCCGAGTTTCCGGTAAAACTTTCATCTATGAGTATTGGGTGGTTACATATCTGTCTTAATTTCATAAGTCCCTGTAGTACTTTGAACCTAGATTTCATGAAACCATCCTCTTCCATCGCTGTTTTGATTTCACTTCTGATTTTTGATTTCCAGGACTCGTATACATCTTTCTGTTTCGTGCTCATCTCACAATACAATATCGATATTTGTTTTTCTGGAAGGTCTTTTGCGACCCTATCTTTTTTTCGCATGAGCAGGAATGGATTGATCATATTCTTAAGAGCATTTGTCTTATCCTTATCTTTTTTTCTTTCAATACTTCTCGCAAAGGTTTTTTTGAAGTAGTCCATGTTCCCAAGAAGCCCAGGATTGAGAAATGCAAACTGAGACCACAGATCCAGAGAATTATTTTCAATCGGTGTTCCGGTCAATGACAATCTGTGTTTTGATCTCAATTCATAGACATTTTTAGCAATTTTTGAGATGGGGTTCTTTATGTGTTGGGATTCGTCCAAGACTATGTAATTGAAAATTTTGTTCTTAAATATATCTATGTCGTTCCTCAATGTTCCATAAGTGGTAATGATCAAATCTGGTTTTTTATTCCATATACTGCTGCTTCTTTTGGCTCTGTTCGAACCGTGGTGGATATAAACCTTTAATGAGGGTGTAAACTTCTTAACCTCATTTACCCAATTGAATACGAGAGATGTTGGAACCACTGTCATAGAGGGTGTTTTAATACCTCTTTCTTTTTCATGGAGTAATAAACTCAATAATTGAACCGTTTTCCCAAGCCCCATCTCATCTGCAAGACATCCACCAAATGAGAAATCCTTTAAAAAATGTAACCAGTAGTATCCTGCTTTCTGATAATCTCTTAATTCACCCTTTAGTTTTTTGGGAAGAGGAACCTTTCGTATTTCCCTGAAACGTGAGAATTTCTCCTTTATCTTTTTAAATTTTTTGTCAATCTTGGACCTATCTGAAATGTCCAGTAAAGACTCAACCAGAGCGATCTGCGATCTTGAAGCCCTCATATCTCCGTTTTTTTCAGTATGTTGAAGGAGACCCACAGTACCGGATAATTTCTTAAGCCATTTTTTTGGAATGGCTCCTCTAGTACCATCACTTAGCTTAATAAATCTCTCATGATTGTTTATTGAAGAGATGATCTTATCGAACGGAATCTTCTCCTTTCCAAAGGAGACATCACCTTTTAAATCAAACCAATCAATCCCGCTTGAAACCATTAGTTCCAGTTTCGGCTCATCGGTGCTAACCCTGTTGTTGAGTAATTCGGATTTTCCATAGATTTCATAGCCCTGTGAAACCAGATTGTTTGCTACATCAACCAACCAAAGATATGGGTCTATTGATGGAACAAAGAAATTGTCGCGTTCAGATGTGTGGTTGTCTAAAAGATTGGAAAAATGTTCATTTTCTTTTTGCCACTCCCTCTGTATCTTGATGATCTTATCTTCATCGTTCTTGAACACGATATCATGCTTGTTAGCATATGAAACCTCTTCTTTGTTGTAGAGAAACCGCAGTTCAACACTAAAAGAATTGCCATAGTCCCTGAGAAATAAACGAGGAACAGGCTTGAAACTTTGTTCTTCTACATCGTAGTTTTTTGGCAGATTAACCCTGCCAAGGTTAGATAGTTTCAGATAATACTTCTCTATGAAATCCTTTAATTGCGCGAGTTCTAATTCAGCATCTGAAAACTTCGCTAAGGTTCTTACAATCGTGGACTGCTGACAGTCTAGTTCAGAAATAATGAAACATCTATGCTCTTTATCAAAGGCACAAACCCATAGAGGGTCTACCCCCAGGAAATTGATATCTTCTTTACGAAGATGGAATTTTCGTTCACCAGCATTTACCATCAATCTCAACGAAAACTTTTTTTGCTTTTTGTTTTTGGTTATGTCAATTTCAATTCCACTTTTCTTAGGTGGAAACACAGAGTTTGCAAAGGCATGCGGATCCTCTCCATACAGATCCTTCAATTCACCTAATAGCTTGCTATCGATGTTCTTGTTAAATTCCGTCTTGATCAAATTTTTCGAATTCCATCCCCATTTATCATCATATTCCAGGACATACATAAACGATTCAAATACCATTTTCCTGTTGTTTGGTATTGTGTCGTAGTATTCCCTTAATAATTTCTCTTTTACATTGGATGGTACACCAAGTTTACCAGATTTCAAAATACATCTTTTCTTTATTGAAATGGAAAACTTGTTGTCATAAGGCGATGATTTTTTTGATATATCGAAGTAAAATTCGTAGTTTCGTGCATGTTTTGGCTTTTCCAGGGATATTGAATCGAGTTCATGAACAAAATTCATAAACCGTTCTGAGCGGATTTTAGAGATAAACTCTTTTTTTACCTCTGTCAGTTGCTTCTTATTTTTTTGTAAAAATAGTGCAAGGAGAACTGCTGTCGCGTGTTTGCATTTTGCATTTTGGTAACTCCTGCTACAGTCACATTCAGTACCAAACCCATGAAGAGAATAAAACCTCTTAATCTCAACTGTTATCTTATCCTTATTCCTCCCTGGTCTCATGTATGCTGGTTGTGTGGGTCTTTCGTCTATTTCCGCAATTATCTTTGTATTATCTAACGATTTTATCTTGATTTTCTTTTCTTCTATGATGTCAAAGGCATCTAAAACCGCTTGTTTTGAAGTTTGTTCTGTGATGATGTCTAAGGTGATGTTCAATGAATTACTATCTTTCTTTTTTCTTTTTTGAGTGTGCTCATGAATGTAGTTGTCTTTGAATTCATAAAGGAACTTAAGTAAAACTGCAACTATGTGTTTACATCCATAACCATCATACGGACAATCACAATCTGCATCAATGCCATGTTCATCAAACCAAATATCAATGTCATACACTCCATAATTGCCCTCGACTCTGGCTGTGATCTCTTCTCCTGCCACTGCGACATCCATAAATTTTATTTTATTGTTCCGGTAATAGCTCTCCCCCCTATTGAATATCGTTTTTGAATCTGCGAATCGCTTTATGTCTTCTTCAGTGAGGTCTTTTGGCATCATTGTTTGTCCCCATTTTTCTATTCCATTCCTGATAGTCTTCAATAAACATTCTGTTTTTATTAAGGTAATTCTTACCGTATTTTTCATCCACAAGTGCCTCTACTTCACTTCGGATAAGCCTAAGATATGGGTTTCCATGCATATAATTCTCACGGTATTGAAGTTTGCCCTCATTGGGCTTTGGGACATAATCCCTCAGACCAGAGCAATAGACCACCTGGTAGGGTATACTAAGCTGGACAGATAGGCCCACTTATCAGCTTTTTGTCCCAAAGCCCCCTCATTGATTGCCTTAATAATTTCTTCCTGTGTGAGCCCGAATTCTTTACGAGCAGACTTATCGCTAAGAGTGCTCCCCTTTTTTGTCCAAGAGGATTCAGACATTTTATTATCGGCCTTAAATCAGACCCGATACGGGCTTTTTGCACTGCAATACTCGCAGCTGGAACCCAGTCCATAAGTGCACTTATTGCACCTTTTACAGTGCCACTCTGCCGCGTCCCGGCACTGTCCACATATCTTGCAGTGCCATGTTTCGCTATCTTGTACCACTTCGTCCCAGCAGAGGGAATACCAATAGAGCTCTCCGCATTTTGTGCACGCGTACTCACCAATAAGGTCTTTTAGTGCAACTTTCTCGCACTCGCACGGCAGCTCGCATTCTTTTTTCAGGTCATCCTCCATGAGTTCTCTGTATCTCCAGATATTCTGCAAAGCGCAGTCGGTGAAATCTTCCCTATCTATCCCATTGAAGGGATTCTGGCAGTTAGTACATCCACATTTTGAACCACAGGATTCACAATGCGCAATGCATGCACATCTGTTGTTTTTACAACCTGTTTTGCAGTTGCAGTGTGTTGTTTTTTTCATTATGATTCAAAATCAAATCTCAAAAACCTCCTCGCACCACTGCCTGAACCAATCCATCCATCTTTCATCTCCGGGATCGGATTCATGATGCTCTTTTAACCTTCTCAGATAAACATCCTCTTTTTCAAATACCTCTTTCACAACACAGGGTATTTCTTCAATGAATCTATTCTCTATCAAGAAATCAAAATACAACTCCAATACCTTAATGTAATTTTCATCCACCTGCGTTTCCTTGATCACATCAAGAAAAACATGGTATTTGAAGAGAAACCCACAGGACTCACCGACATATATCCCATTTTTATTTTTCGGAATGTCATCCTTCGCGTCCTCGAGAAACATATAGGGGGGGGGTTCATGCACCGTAATAACACTTTGGCTGCATAGAATGTTCATTGCGTAATTATCGATCTCTCTCTCACCGAATTTTTTATCATGCAACCATTGTGCAAACAAATTCACCCTCCTTACACTCTCCTTTTCAATCTCTTCCATTGCATCGTCAACATCTTCATATTTTTCATATATCTCGTTTGCAGTAACTAATTTTTCATCATATATCAAGATATGCAAAGTATTTATCATAGGTTTCTGACAGGGCTTCACTAAATCCCCAACCAACAACACCGGAAGGTCGCAACATAATCTTCTTACATCTTTCCCGGAATTTTTCTTCCAGATTATTTTTTGAGATATATGCTGCCGCTTTATCGTACATGGTTTCCATGTTGTAGTAAAAATTCTCGTCAATATCGCCGTATTCCATTGTACAGTCAACCCCCGATTCCACGTATGCCAGCATCAAGTCTGCTAGATCCCTTGAGTTTCTGGATATTCTCTTAAAATCAGTAATTGCTTTTTTAGCGATGGAATATCTCCATTTGGGAAATCCTCTATCTGGATAAAATTCATTTTTTACAATCTTTTTGTATTTTTCAAGAAGTTCAGTTTCAGAACAGGGATTTAATTTTGCAGAGTAATATTCTTTAACAGTTGGGAATAATTTGAATAATTCAAGTATTTCATTTCTCAACTCCTGAGATCCTTTAATTGACAGATACTTTTTTAGTTCTGAGACTTTTGTGTTAACCATTTCTTTTTCAGTTAAGTATATACTGCAACATTTTTGTACTTTTTACCAGAGCTGCAGACAGGGATCATTTCTACTGATTTTCACTCTTCTCCGAAACTCCAGCACTTTCAAATGTCGCCATCTCTGTTAATATCTTACATCCGGCATCAATTAAATTAATTCCTAAAGCAGCACCCGTACCTTCACCAAGCCTTAGATTTAGATCTAATAAGGGTTCCAGACCGATATGATCCAATATCACTTTGTGTCCGGATTCTACAGAGCAGTGCGAAGCGAACATAAAATCCTTCATCTTTGGTTCTAGCTCATATGCAATCAATGCTGCTGCCCCGGAGATGAATCCATCAATTACTACCGGGATCCTGTTTGCAGCTGCAGCTAGGGCAACTCCTGCCATGCCACCGATCTCAAAGCCACCGACCTTTGCAAGGACATCTATGGGGTCTTTTGGATCTGGATTGTTGACTTCTAGGGATTTTTCGATGACCCTTACCTTATTTTCATATCTTTCATCATCTATTCCTGTTCCTCTACCTGTAACTTCTCCAACAGACTTAGAGGTTATCGCTGCTGTAATCGCACTGCTTGGTGTTGTATTGCCAATTCCCATATCACCAATACCTACAATACCTACACATGATAGATTTTCAAATACCTCAATTCCGGTTTCAATTGACCTAATTCCTTCATCCCTTGCCATCGCTGGTTCTTTTACTATATTCTTTGTTCCATAAGCAACCTTCTTATTGACAATCTCAGAATTATCGATATCTGTTGCTACACCCATGTCAACCACTACGACCCTTGCACCTATATGCCTTGCCAGAACATTTATCCCGGCACTACCTCTTAAAAAATTGTAGACCATCTGAGGGGTTACCTCCTGTGGATAGGCGCTTACTCCCTCCTCTACGACTCCATGGTCAGCAGCCATCGTTATAACTACCTTATCCTTTATCTCAGGCATGGGATTTCCAGTAATTCCAGCGACCTTTATGGAAAGGTCCTCCAAGACACCCAAACTCTCTCTGGGCTTAGTCAAAAAATCCTGCCTTTTTTTTGCCTTTTCCATCGCATCTTTATCCAGTGTCTCAATTTTCCCGATTGTTGTTTTAATCTTTTCCATTTTCATTATTACCACAAACTTTACAATGCAAGGCCTGCGCTGGGAGTCCTGTTCCACACCCCTTACATACTCTCTCATCACCCTTCGGCGAAGGTATTCCCCCAACCACCCTCCTATAAATCTTATAGTAATGGAGATGCTCCTTATCTCGAATCTTTACACTATCTCTTCCATACTCCAGCCTTTTTTCCATAAATTCATCATCGGATATTCTGTTATCGAACATGTCTGTGAGTTTGCTCGTCCCAGAGCCGTACTCTATGGGAGTCTTCTCTCTCCAGATGAATTCTTCTGCCAGGTCGTTCTCGTATGCTTTTCTAAGAATCCATTTTCCAATCCCGTCTCTAATCTTTAGGTGGGGGTCAAGGTCGATGGCAAAGTCTTTAACTTCTTTGCTAAGGTATGGGATATTGACCCGAATTCCTAGTTTTCTACCTAAACCTTTGGAGGAAAATTGCATGACCTTATAGAGGCGCGAGGAATATTCTTTGAGGTCTTCTTCACTCATCTCTCTGAGATAGCTGTAGCCATAGAATACTTCATCTGCGCCATCGCCTGTCATGATACTACTCACATACTCTTTTGCAAAGTTTAAACCGCTGTAAATGGCAATTGAATTCCTTATTTCCATCGGGTCGAAGCTGTGCAGGATTTCTATAGTCGGTTTTATGTTTGCTATCAAGTCCTCTTCACTGAGGTTTATGATGTGGTGCTCCAGATTCAGTTCTACGGCCAACTTCTTGCTGTATTCCAGGTCAGGTGGGTCATTAAAAGCTACGGTAAATGCCTTTAAATCCAGATTCCGTCTGGAGGCCAAGAACGCAAGGATTGATGTGTCAAGCCCTCCTGACAGGAGAATTCCATCACACATATTCTCCTTAACCGATTCCTCCATCAACTGCCTTAGTTTCGTGATATCATTCATCTTAACTTATGTTCTGTTATATCCATGAACCATTTACCTTCTCTTTCGATGTCTCTGGACTCAACTACCTCTATTCTGTTCCTGAAGAGGGGTCCGTCAACGACAAGAGTATGGTATTCGCCGTTTTCGCCGCAGACATCGATGCCAGCATCAGATGCGTCCTTAATGAATTCCTCATCTATTATACGCCCAAGCCATGTTCTGTCGAATTCTGATTTTACACAGACGACAACGGCCTTAAATCCTGCCGAAATGAATTCATCCATCAGTTCCTCGCGTCCACGCTTCCACAGTGGCAGGAACGGTTTAATACCTAATTCACTGCATGTGCCTTCAACCCAGTCTCTGTGGTCTTGGACGTCGATGTCTCCGAAGACCATACCCTCGATTTTCAGGCCCCCGACCGCCTTCTTGAATTCCTCCTCATAGGTATCCCAGGTTACAACTCTCTGCACGAGGGGAATCCCAATAGCCTCTGATTGAGCCAAGATAAGCCCTCTATCTAATCCATGACTTCTTCCATCCACAGCCATATTCAGCAGATGAGATACGGCAAGACCACCTTGCATCGCCTTATACACGGCTAAACAACTTTCCTTCCCGCCACTCCATGAGCTAATAACCCTCATTTTTTAATCCACTTAGAGAATTGCTCCAATCCCTCAACTATCCTTGGGCCCGCCCTGCCTGTGAGGTCTGTATCTATCTCATAGACCTCGCCATTTCTAATGGCGCCTGTAACTGCCAGTCTCTCTTCACTTACTACATACATATATGTCTGATTTCTGGCATCACCATGACCCATGGCTGTTATAATCACATCCGGATTTTCCTTTATCACAGCCTCTAAACTTATGACCTTGTACCCTACAAAATCTGCTATATTAACGCCACCCGCTTTTCTTATTAGACTATCTACGAATGTATCCCTGCCTGCACCCATCAGGGGGTCATGCCAGACCACATACAATATCCTTGGTTTCGCTCCTCCATGCTTCTCTTCAACAACGTCAATTCTCTCTCTCATATCTGCTACAAGTTTTGAGGCATTCTCTTCAGTGTTTGTGACTCTCCCAATCACTTCTATGTTCTTTAAGGCATCTCCTATATCTCTTGGATGAAGCACAACTACGGCTATCCCAAAATCTTCTAGTTTCTTGATATTGTCTTCTCCGGTCTTATCAGATGCAAACACCACATCAGGGTCTAGAGCAACTATTTTTTCTATATTCACTGTACTGAATCCACCTATCTTATCCTTCCCCAGCGCTTCTGGAGGATAGTTACAGTACTCCGTTACACCAATAACCTTATCCTCTAAGCCAAGGGCGAACAGGATTTCAGTATTTGAAGGAGCGGTAGAGATTATTCTTTCCGGCTCTTTTGTTATCGTCACGTTCCTGCCAAGGTCGTCTGTAACAGTCAGCGGATATTCGTCACTTAGTTCTGGTTCAGTTTCCGTTATCTCGGTTATGCAGCCACTAGCCAATACCATGCATGCCATCCATACCAAAAATATTTTGTTTGCCATTTAGACCATCCAATTGACAAGGATTGATGAGATGATGAATATGATAAGCGTCACTGGTATGAACAACAGTGCATCATTAATCTTCTTTACATTTAGTTTCTCGTTCGAATCGCCCATCTTATACGTGTCTGGTTTCTCTAATCGCACGTTCAACGCCCCCGCCATTGCTGCAATACTCCACCCGGAGTTAATGCCGTCGTCTTTCTTGTAGTCTCTAAAGGCTATCATAACAGAATTCCAGGAATTTCCTTCAATGAGTATTGCAGACGCCATTATCAGCAGGGACGTGATTCTCGCAGGGATGAACTGCACCACATCATCTAATCTGGCCGCAAACCACCCAAAGTATTTTTTATCAGGAGTCTTGTAGCCAATGCAACCATCCAGCAGATTTATTATCCTCATAGCCACTGCACCCGGAACCCCGAAGAGCATGAAATAAAATAACGGAGAAATCAAGGCATCGCAGATATTTTCCCCAATACTCTCAATGGTTGCGGAAATGACTCCCTCCTCATTCAGTCTTGAGACATCTCTCGTTACCAAATGTTTGACATGCTCTCTCGCCATTGGTAGATTATTTGCTATTAGAGCTTCCTTCACTGGTTTTACTGTGTCAAAAAATGCAGATATTGCGATACAATACTTCAGGATAATTGCAGAAGCAAAAAGATATACGAGATTGTTGAACTCCAGCAACTCTAATAAAAGATAAATAAATGCCGTGCACAGAGAAATAAGGGTTAATGCAAACAAGATACCGGCTATTCTCTCAACCACCGGATTTTTGTGTTTGAATTTTCTCCAGATGTTCTCGATTAAACTACCTGCCCATACTACTGGGTTTAGCCTGGTCCCGGGTGGTTCTCTAACCACGAAGTCAATTAACACCGCCAGCAGGATTATCTCTAGCCACATTTTTTCTCTAACATTTCAATAATCTCCAGGTAATTCCTAACGCTTGTCGAACCCTCCGCCTTAATCAGAGCATACAAATCTGTTGCTTTCCCACCTGTGAAGTCTCTCTCCTTGATATCGCTGCCCTCTATCACGGCTACTAGGATGCCTGAATTTATGGCTTCCATTACGGCCTCCAGGTTATGCAGGTTGCCGTTACCAAAGGGCATGTCAGTCATCACAACAAATTCCGCTTGTTTTATGAATTCAAGATTCTGCAGGTGCTTTTTCTCACTTATCGTAGAGAATGGTTTTTCTTCAACCACTTCTATACCCAACATTTTTCCCGTATCCCAGTCGCTATCATTCCGATTTAACACGCCCGCAGTTACCGTGTATCCATGATTGACTAGGCTGTTCATCAAAAGAGTGGCTGTACCTCCCCCACATACTACGTGAATTCTACCCTTCTTGAATTTAGTCACTTTTTTCTGCGGATATATAACCAATCTTCCAGAGTCCTGCTTCACCATAACCTCGATGTCATAGACATCCTCTATATTCCTGGAGATGATAACCTCATCCGGTTTCCCGGATGCAAAAACCCTTCCTTCACTCAAAAGTATCAATTCGTCACAGTACCTGGCAGCGAGATTTAGGTCATGAAAGACAGCTATAACGACCAACTCTTTTGATAGGGCCTTAATCAGGTCCAGAATCTCTATCTGATAGTTTATATCTAGATGAGAGGTTGGCTCATCCAAGAGCAGGACCTTGGGTTCTTGTGCCAGTGCCTTGGCAATGATAACTCTCTGCTTTTCACCCCCACTTATCTCTGTGATTGTTCTGTCAGCCAGATGCCATGTCTTGGTCAGTTTCATAGCTTTCTCTGCAATCTCCATATCTTCACGTTTTTCCATCTCGAATCTGCCTAGGTGGGGGGCCCTGCCCATGAGCACCACATCCCTTACTGTGAAGTCGAATTTTGTGGAGGTATCCTGCGACACAACAGTCATGTCTTTTGCTATATCCTTTGCTTTTAGTTCATAAACATCTTTTCCGTTGAGGAGAATGATGCCGCTTTTTGGTTTCAGTACTCTGCTGATGCTCTTAAGCAGTGTAGTTTTACCGGAACCATTCGGCCCAATGATACCTTTAAGTCCACTTTCTGCTGATAAACATATCCTTTCCAAGACCTTTCTGTCACCATAAAATACGTCAATATCCTTTACGTCTAACATCTTATCATCCAATTTCTCTTTTTACTACGTAGCAGATAGATGAAGAACGGAACTCCAAACAATGCCATGATTATACCGACTGGTAGTTCCGTTGGTGCGATAATTGTCCTCGCCAACACATCGGCCCATATAAGGAATATTGCACCGACCAGTCCGCAGGAGGGTATCAGGATACGGTTATCTGGTCCAACAACAATCCGCACCATATGCGGAATTATCAAACCAACGAAGCCAATAATCCCTGATACAGATACTGCTATTCCCGTAATCAATGATGCAAGTACAAGTAATATCCTTTTGACATTCTCCACATCTATTCCAAGATACTGTGCTGGCTCCTCTCCGAGAAGCATAGCATTCAGGTCTCTGGAGAATATGGATATTCCAATGATGCCCAACAAGATTGGAGGGAACGCTACCATGACCTTATCCCAGTCACTCGCCCAGAGACCTCCCATGAGCCAGAAGACTATCTGATGCAGGTTCTCTCCGGCCATGTACATCAGGAGAGAGGTTGTTGCAGAGAAAAATGCTGCAATAGCTATTCCAGAGAGCAGCAGTGTTTCCACCGCAATCTTCCCATTTTTTATGGCGATATTGTAGACCAGAAATACAGCTCCTAAGGCCCCGAGAAATGCAAGAATAGGTACGCTAATCCCGGCGATTATTGCTATGGAGGCGCCAAAGGCTGCTCCAGAGGAGATTCCGATAACATACGGGTCAGCCATGGGGTTCTTAAAGAGACCCTGCATTGCAGCCCCGGCAACAGCAAGTGCTGAGCCAACTAACATAGCAAGGATTATCCTGGGCAGCCTTATATGAGAGATTATCGTTTTGTTTACTAGCTCAGCTTCACCGTTAATTAGCACTGCAAAAATCTCATCTAATGGAATATTTACTGGACCAAATGCTAGGGATATTACACTACTCAACGCCAGAGCTAATACCAGGGTGAGAATGATTACCCCCCACTTAACGATTTTTGGGTACATTTCGATGGATATTAATTACGTTGGATAAATTATCCAACATATTTAAGGATTTAATATTATAGTATTATGTCCATAAAATGAACAAGAAGGCTCTTATACTCCTGCTCGTGGGAATTCTGGCATGCTCGGCAAGTGCAATAAGAGTCGGAGTCGTTGTCAGCTATTCTGGCAGCACTGAATTTACAAAGTGCGTTTCAGTTTCAGAGGGAGCAGACGGCTATGAGGTTATGCAGGCTACGGCCCTTGATATAGAATGGGACTATTACGACGCCCTCTTCGGGCACTCGCTCTGCGGGATTGAGAATACCGGTTGTTCCTCATCAAGCTGCTGGTGCGGAGGGACTTCATACTGGGGCCTTATGATGAAGGGATACGGCGAAAGCGGCTGGACATACCTACCTGTAGGATTCGACGGAGGCAACTCCTGCTGGAACGGCGAGCTGGATTCGTGGGACGGCCACTACTGCGCCGAAGCAAATGACATGATTGGCGTTGCCTGGGGCCCCTATGGAACCCAGCCGACCAATTACGAATTCACCGATATCTGCTCGAGCGCCGATATAGACCTCAACGCGATTGTAGATGATCTTGAGCTTCTGGACTACATCGACCTCTGGGCAGCCGGAGATGTAAGCGGCTCGGATCTGTTGAATGCGATAGACGCCTGGGCCAACAACGGCGAGTGATTTCTTATAATTTCCCATCTAATTATTACCTATGGAATCCGTAGGAATTCTTGTCGTCAGTTATGGCTCCCGGGCAGCCTCTTTCGTTGATGCGTTCTCAAGGAGCAGCAACTACGAAACAAAGCTTTTCATTGCCGACAAGCAGGCAAATCCCTTCAATCTTGAGCGGGCTGAAAAGCACGCAGTCATTCCTGATTTAAATTCTGAAAAAATTCTGGATTTTGCAAAGGCAAATAAGGATTCCATAGACTTCGGCATCATCGGGCCGGAAGGCCCCATCATTGCAGGAACAAGGGACCTTATCGAGAAGGAAACCGGAATCCCCCTCATCTGTCCCACCAAGGAATTCGCGCTGGAGGAGAGCAAACTGCAGCAGAGAATCCTGCTCAATGAGTGCTGCCCCGAGGCCAATCCAAGGTTCAAGGTCTTTAATAAAAAAGAGGATGGCCCCGCATCTGAGGTCAAGAATAAACTCTATAGCTGGCTCGACGAGCTCAACAACGAGGTTGCGGTAAAGCCCGACAGGCCCGGCTACGGAAAAGGTGTTGGAGTATGGGGCGACCACTTCCAGAGCAGGGAAGAGCTGTTCCAGCACTTTCTGACAATCTACGAGCACGACTCAGTAATCATTGAGGAAAAGATTGACGGCGAGGAATCGTCCTTCCAGGCATTCTGCGATGGCAGGAATATTGCTGTGCTTCCGGACACAAGAGATTATAAGAGGGCTTTCGAGAATGACGAAGGGCCGAACTGTTATTCTGAAGATACGGAAATATTGACGGAAGATGGATGGAAAAAATTTAACAAACTAGATAGCAATGATAAAGCAGCAGTTTTTGAACCAAAGACGATGGCATCATGGTTCGAAAAGCCTAAAAAAATATACTGGATGAGATATGATGGAAAAATGATTCAATTTAGAAATAGAAATGTAGATCTATTGGTAACACCAAATCATAGGATGTTATTCCAACAAAGAAAAGGAAAAAAGAAAATATTTGTAACAGAGGCAAAAGATTATCAAGGTGAACATTACATTTATCAATCAAGTAAATGGCAAGGTAACGATCCAGAGTTTTTTGTTTTACCAGAGCATGATTACAAGTTTAACAGAAGGTTCAACGAATTGAAAATTAAGTTTAAGGATTGGGTCAGGTTTTTAGGTATTTATCTATCGGAAGGATATACAAGTAAGGGAAAATCGGCTAAGAGAGTGCATATATGCCAAGCAGAGAACTCAAAACATTTTTCGGAATTCAAAAAAATTCTTGGAAAACTTCCATTCAAATTTCGATATGAAAAAGCCAATAATAAATTCAGAATAAACTCAACGCAATTGGCAAACTATTTAGGACAATTTGGAAATTCACATCAAAAATATGTTCCGAGTTATATTAAAAATGCTTCCGTGAATACAATTGTGGAGTTTCTTAAATCCTTTTGTTTGGGAGATGGCGACATTCATTATGGGCAGATGCGATTTCACACATCATCAAGAAGGATGATTGATGATATGCAGGAAATGTTTGTAAAAACAGGATTTTCAGGTACAATAACTATCGACAAAAGAAATAAAATGCTAAATCCTTTGAACAAAAAAACATATCCAGCACGTCCAGTCTATTCAATAGAAATGAGAAAAACCAATAAAACCTCTATAAGGAAGGGGAATGTGAAGTATATCAATTATAATGGATATGTAGGTTGTGTTACAGTTTCTACAGGATTTGTTATAGTAAGAAGAAACAACAGGGTCGCAATATCTGGGAACACAGGGGGGATGGGCTGCTACAAGGACAAGGAATATCTGCCCTTCATGAAACAGAGCGACAGGGAAAAAGAGATAGAAATTGTTAATAAAATATTCAAAAAACTGAAGGGCGATGGAAACCCCGGCCTCCGGGGAATTCCCCTCTACGTCGCCTTCATGCATTCAGCACAGGGCCCCAAGATTCTTGAGATAAACTCAAGGGGCGGCGACCCGGAGATTCAGACCATAATGCCCTTAATCCAGGATGATTTTGTTGACGTTTGCTACAAGATGATAGAGGGGAATCTCGGCGGCCTGAACCTGCGCCAGGACTCATCAGTCCTAATCTACAAAGTCCCCCCGAACTACGGCGGCTACAAGGAAAAATTCCCCGCTAAGGTAAACGAGAGCGAGGCCGGAACACCAATCGACCTGTCCCGGGCAAAAGCCCTCTCGAAGAAATACGGCGACAACTTCCGAATCTATCCCGGCTCCATGGAGCTGAGGGATGGGAGTAATTACGCCCTTGGCTCAAGGACAGCCTGTTGCATCGGAATATCTGACAGCGTAGAGCAGGCCAGGGAAATCTCCCTTGATGTAACCAACTCAATAGGCGGCGGAGCGCTTTGGTACAGGAACGACATAGCATCCAGGGAGCATATTAAGCGAAGCGTCGACCACCTGGAGAAGCTGAGGGGATGATATCATCCATTCATTTCATCAACTATTTCCCCATCTTGGTCCTTTAGTATCGCTGTATCTCCATTATTGTTCCATACACCTCTACCTAAATTCCAGTAAAGGTCTGAGGATGTGTCTGTCCCCTCACCGGTGTGAATTTTTACGGAACCCCCTGTTTCTATCTCAAAGCCAGATGGAAAAGTGTAGATATGCTCTTGTTCATCTTGAAGTGTCCATCTGGTCATATCTACCTCTACTCCAGAATTTGAGACCTCTACCCACTCTCCGTTAAGGTTCTCACTTTCAGCCCCCGGAGCATCAAATTGCACTGCTGATATCCTAATATCTATTGTTGTTGACTCTATCGTGGTTGTGGTTGTTGTGGATGACGTCGTGGTTGTACTTTCCTCCACAGTGCTTGTAGTGCCTAACTCCTCCAGTGTTGTTGTTTCCAGAGCGTCTATAATTGATGTTGTTGCAATAGTAGATGTCACGCTGACTGTGGTAGTCGGGCAATCAGCGACATTATCAACGACCACCCCATCAAAACAGACATACTTCATTACCTCTACAACCTCGGGCTCTGCCTTGGGACAGTCATCCGCATTCGAGGCCAGACTGCCGTCGGGACAGACATAGACATTTACTACCTCCCTCTGTGTTTCAAGACAGCCGGGGATGAGAATTAATACAGATATCAGAAATATTGGAATGAATTTTTTCATATCCTTATTTCTTACTCACAAAATAAGATAAGAAAGAATTACTGCAGCCATGCCTCCAGACAGCGTCCCCAGGAAATTCGTCACGTGCTTGTTCAGCATCTTCTCTATGGTCGCCCCCACGAGACTGTCAACATTGCAGCCGATAAAGCCCGCAAGAACTCCAACCAGGAATACTGGGGGATTTCCAGTTATAATGAATGCAATGAAGGAAATTATCCCTGCCCCTACCAAAGCAGCAACCAGTCCATACCGCGAGATTGCGCCGCTCGTCCCCACCTTCACTTTCTTAAAAGTTGTTATCAGCCTTGGCTCCCTTTCATGGGCCTCTCCAACCTCGGTAGCGAAGGTGTCTCCTGCTGCTGTTGCCATAGCCCCCAGAAGGCCGAGCAGAATAATTTCATTACCTGTAATCCCATAAAGAAGGGCAAATATTGTCGCCGAGCCGCCATTTCCAAAGACATTTTTCCACGTCCTTATCCCCTCTGCAACCCCATTACTCTCCTTTCTCGAATACCTGTACTTCGTAACCAGGTTGCCTATAAAGAAGAACACCAGGATAAGCCAGAGGTAGGGCCATTTCCCGCCAAGGGAAAAGAGAACCACGAAACCCACCACGCCCGACAGAACCAGGGCTGAGGAGTCAATCTTGCCTTTCCAGTAGGCAAAGATTATGAATAGAATTGCTATAATTACTGTAGCAAGGTAAAATTCCATAGTTCTTAGATTTGAATTTAATCGATAAAAGTAGCTATTAACCCGCTCAAATCCTCTTGTAGAAGCCCCATCTTTATCTGTTTGTTGTTAGCCAACACTTCAGGCTAAGTGTTTGTTGTTAACCAACACTTAATCTATGCGAGAATTTGTATAAGTGTGAAATTCAGTAGGTTGAATTTTTCTTTTATAAAAAATATTTTATGCGCGGGTTTTGCCCGTATTTTGCGGGCGTTCCAATGTCCGGAAAAGTTGTTTCTGTTCTCGGTCTGGCGAGACCTTATGTGGCTCCCGCCCCTATAAGTGTCTCGCCTTCAATGTCAGAGGCCG
>JAHIKS010000151.1 GCA_018897475.1 Candidatus Altarchaeota archaeon | reverse complement strand
TGCCCCTGGCATATGTATTCTCCAGATCCATGGGCGTTGAGGGCATCTGGCTGGGGATTATGATATCGTCGATTATTGCATCGATTATAGGGATAGTGTGGTTTAGAAGAGGGACGTGGAAGAATAGGTAATATTTTTAGTCTTAAGGGGATAATTTACTATGAAGAAGATAAGGGTTGCCATAGTGGGTGTGGGAAACTGCGCGAGTTCGCTGATACAGGGCATCCATTACTATAAGGATAAGAAGCCGGAGGATGCCATCGGTCTGATGCACTGGGATATTGGAGGATATAAACCCTGTGACATTGACGTTGTTGCGGCCTTTGACATCGACAAGAGGAAGGTCGATAAAGATGTTTCCCGGGCCATCTTTGAGAAGCCCAACTGCACGGATGTGTTCTTCAAGGACGTTCCATTCATGGATGTCAGGGTAAAGATTGGCTTTTTGCTGGATGGAGTTGCAAGGCACATGTTAAATTATCCGGAGGATAAAACGTTTCTGATTGATGAGTACATGGATGACTTCGTTTCAGATACAGAGATAGAGAAGGCAAAGGCTAGGATTGTCAAGGATTTGAAGGAGAGTAAGGCCGATATACTGCTCAGCTATCTGCCCGTGGGGAGCCAGAAGGCAACCGAGTTCTATGCCGAGTGCTGCCTTGAGGCAGGGGTTGCAATGATAAACTGTTTGCCAGTCTTTATTGCATCAAATCCACAGTGGGCCAAGAGGTTCGAGAAGAAGAGGATTCCTATTGTGGGGGATGATATTAAATCGCAGCTGGGAGCGACTATCGTTCATCGCAGCCTGGCGAGGCTGTTTGACAGGAGAGGGATTAAGCTGGACAGGACCTATCAGCTCAATACGGGAGGGAATACGGACTTCCTGAACATGCTGAACCGGGACAGGCTTGAGTCAAAGAAGATATCCAAGACCGAGGCGGTCCAGTCGCAGCTTAAGGTGCCTCTCGACCCGGATAACATTCATATCGGTCCATCGGACTATGTGCCGTGGCAGAAGGACAATAAGCTCTGCTTCCTGAGGATGGAAGGCAGGATGTTCGGTGATGTGCCAATGGACCTGGAGCTGAGGCTGAGCGTCGAGGACTCACCGAATTCTGCGGGCTCTGCAATAGATGCCATAAGGTGCTGCAAGCTGGCACTGGAGAGGAAGATTGGAGGCCCCTTAACATCGATTTCTGCATACACGATGAAGCATCCCCCTAATCAGTTCCCGGACGAACTTGCGAGGGAAATGGTCGACGAGTTTATTCAGGATAAGCGGGAGAGGTAGGTCTTTCTATTTATTTCTGCCATCTAATTAAGAGATGATGAAGCAGATAGAGATTGGGAAGTCGCCGGTTGAGTTCTTTGACTCGGTTTCGGATAGAGATTATGCATTCTTCCTGGATTCGGGGATGTCCCATGACAGACTGGGGAGGTATTCCTTCATAGGCTATGAGCCGTTCATGGTCTTCCGGTCCAAGGGAAGAGCGGTTGAGGTTATCAGGGACGGGAAGACCGAGGATATTGAGGCTAACCCGTTCGATGTGCTGGAGGGGCTTCTGAAGGATTACAGGGTTGATGAAACGGAGCTCCCATTTACCGGGGGGGCCGTGGGCTTCTTTGGATATGATTTAAAGGATATGCTCTATGATTTGCCCCAGCTTGCAGAAGATGATATACGGATGTGGGACTGCGTGCTTGGTTTTTATGATTCTGTGCTGGTTTTTGACCATCTGGAGAAGAAGTGGTATCTGACCGGGTGCGGCTTTACGGACAGGGATTACGGGGGTGAGATAGAGAGAGCCAGTGAATTCCCCGGCGATAAGGAGGAGAATTCGGGCGGTTTTGCGGGGTATAAGTCGAATTTCAAAAAGGAGGAATATCTCAGGACCCTCAAGAGGGTCAAGGAGTATATCGCTGCAGGGGATATCTATCAGGCTAATATTTCGCAGAGGCTCGAGGCGGAGATGATGATTGAATCATGGGAGCTGTATAAGCGGCTGAGGGAGATAAACCCCGCGCCGTTTGCTGCCTTTCTGAACTTCGGTGATATTGCGGTTGTCAGCGCCTCTCCCGAGAGGTTCTTCAGGGTTGAGGGGAGGAGGATAGAGACGAGGCCGATAAAGGGGACCAGGCCCAGGGGAGGGGATTCAGAGGAGGATAAGGGCCTTGAGAAGGAGTTGCTGGCCAGCGAGAAGGATAAAGCCGAGCATGTAATGATAGTGGATTTGGAGAGGAATGATTTAGGGAAGGTGTGCGAGTTCGGCTCCATAAAGGTTTCTGAGTTCGAGGTTATAGAGGGGTATTCAACGGTGTTTCAGATGGTCTCGACGGTGGAGGGGGTTCTCAGGGAGGATGTGAGCCAGGTGGATTGCCTGAGGGCGATGTTTCCTGGTGGTTCCATAACCGGGGCGCCAAAGGTGAGGGCCATGGAGATTATAGAGGAGCTGGAGCCGACGAAGCGGGGGCTCTATACGGGGTCTATTGGCTATCTTGGCTTCAACGGGAACATCGATTTGAGCATAGTTATAAGGACCTTTCTCGTAAAGGATAATAGGGCCTACTTCCAGGTTGGAGGGGGGATAGTTGCCGATTCCAGTCCTGAGGCGGAGTATCAGGAGACGATGGATAAGGCCAAGGCTTTGATTGATTCACTGCAGGGAGAATGAAAATATATGTAAATGGGGAATTCCTCAGCGAGGAGGATGCGAAGGTCTCGGTCTTCGACTACGGCTTTCTGTACGGCTACGGCCTGTTCGAGAGCATGCGGGCTTACAATGGGAAGGTGTTCAGGCTGGACAGGCACGTGAAAAGGCTCTTTGAATCTGCGAAGAGGATAGGGATGAACCTGAGCGTTGAGGAGGGCGAGGTTAGGGCTGCCGCCCAGAAAACGCTGGAGGAGAACGGGCTGAGCGATGCCTATTTAAGGGTTACCGTGACCTACGGCAAGGGGGGCCCAAGGCTGGAATTTTCACAAAACGTTGAGAATTCCCTGGTGGTTTTTGCAAGGGAATTCTCTCCGGATGCCCCGGCCTATGAGAGGGGGATAAGGGTTGCTATATCGGAGGCCGTGAAGCCGCATTCGAAGTTCTCGGGAGTGAAAAGCCTGAACTTTCTGCCCTATCTCATGGCAAAGCTCGAAGCAAAGGAGAGGGGCGTCGATGATATAGTGCTGACGAATCCCGACGGGACCCTGGCTGAGGCGTCTACATCGAACATATTCTTTGTCTCAAAGGGAGGTCTTGTTACTCCGGATTCCGGGATTCTGCCAGGAATAACGAAGGAGGCGGTGGTTGAGATTGCCGCAAAGGAAGGAATCCAGGTGGATGAGAGGAGAGTCCTTCCAAACGAGATGAAATTCTTCGAGGAGTGCTTCCTGACGAACTCCGTCATGGAGCTTGTGCCTGTGGTGGAGATTGACGGGAATGCCGTGGGCAGCGGGGCCCCGGGCGAAATCACCAGGAAGATTCACCACCTATACAGGAGGCTCGTTGCGGACGAGTCTTTGTAACTGACTCATAGATATATACTCTCAAAATGCCGCTCAACTACAACGATGTGCAGGGGATATACAGGAACGAGAAAAACGCTCCGGCACTGCAGCATGTGAGTGAGAATTTCTACAGGGAGCTGAATGAATTTTTATCCCAGTTGGAGGAGGAGCACATGGAATACATGGGCAAACTGGTGGACGAGGTTATAGACCGGAGAAGGAACAAGGTTCTGATGCAGGCCATGAGAACCGCCGATAGTCCGCCATTGAATGCCACTCCCGAGGAGGTGAAGCTCTACGGGGAGACGGTTAGGGTTCTTGAAAGGTATAGAGAAGGCCTGGGTCAGGTCCAGGCAGAGGAGACTGTTGAGCCTGAAAAAGAAGAGCCAGTGGAGCATGAGGGCGGCATGGCAAATATAAGAATTATAAAGCCTATTCCAGCCATTATGGGTGTGGATTCAAAGCAGTACGGGCCGTTTGAGGAGGGCCAGGAGGTCGAGATTCCAAGAGAAACCGCGGAGATTCTGCTCGGCAAGGAGATTGCCGAGGAGGTTTAGTCGAGGTCCTTGATTACCTTCTCCCTGAACTCATCCATCCTCTCCTTTATGCTGTTCTTCGAGGTTCCGTAGAAGTCCTTTACGGTCTTCTTCATCCCCTCGTCGTTGCTGAGCTCTCCGGCAAGGTATACCGCGGCTGCTGCAATGCTTATGGGCACTCTTCCAGTTGTTATTCCCATCTCGGAGGCCGTTTTTACTATCTTTATGGCCTTTGCTGTCGCCTCTCCCGAGGCGTTGAGCTTGCTGGCGATTCTCGGCACGTAATCAACGGCAGAGGTCTGCGGTATCTTGAGTTCCATCTGGTGCGCTATCTTCTTGTAGCTCTTGGATATCTCCTTCTTACTGACCCCGGATACCGCCTCCAGCTCATTGAGGATTACTGGCGAGCGGTGCTCCCTTGAGATTAGATAGATTACTGCCGCGACCATTCCCTCTATGGAGCGGCCCCTGACTATGCCCTCCCTTGCGCATTTTCTATAAAGGCGGGCACATGCCTCCTTCGTCTGCTCGGCGATGTTGAGGTAGGAGCACATCCTGTCCAGCTCGGGGAGAGCGACGGAGAGATTCCTCTGGAGCGAGGTTGCCATCCTGGAGCGCTTCTGCCACTTCCTGAGGCGGTAGAATTTCGCCTTTCTCTCTGCAGGAATTGCTCTCCCTTTGATGTCGGTGTCGTATTTGTTGATTTCGGTAGTCAGGCCCTGGGTAAGCTTCGCGTACTTGAGCAGGCCTCCCGTTCTTGACCTCTTGTCTGCCTGCTCCATGTCGAAGGCCCTCCATTCCGGGCCGAAATCGAACATATTCTCCTCTAAGACAAGCCCGCACTTCCCGCAGTACCTCTCTCCTTTGCTATGGTCGGTCACTATGTTTGTGTTGCCGCAGCTTTTACATTTCTTCGTCATGTTGATGAATAGGTTATAGCGTGTTAATCCGTTACAAAAACGGCAGCTATAAGGGTTTATCTATTTGCAGAACCGCCTATAAATAGCTGTTTATGCAGAATTATCTGTTCCTCATTCTCTTCAGTGATGCCCTTACAAAGCCAATAAACAGCGGGGCTGGGCTCTCAGGCCGTGACTTGAATTCCGGGTGGAACTGGGATGCTATGAAGAACGGGTGATTCGGCAGCTCTATAATCTCTACCAGGTCTTTTTCTGGATTGACTCCTGAAATCCTGAGGCCGTTTTCCTCAAGAATGTTGACATAGTTTGGATTGACTTCCCACCTGTGCCTGTGCCTCTCGGAAATGTCGTTTTTCTGGTACAGTTTATAGGCAATGGAGTCCCTCTTGATTTTG
>JAHIKS010000150.1 GCA_018897475.1 Candidatus Altarchaeota archaeon | reverse complement strand
TGTCCAGTATGCATCCCGCAAGAGTGTCCTTGTGGATGTCAATGCCGCAATAGAGTTTCATCTATATCACCTCATTAGTAAAGTGCTTATTCGGGTAATAAGCACTTTTGTTTAGAAGAAGGTTCTACTACCATCACTACACAACCAGAATTCACGGTTAGCAGGGGAATTTCACAGCCAAAATTCAATAAGTAGTATCGTGAGCAAAGCGAGCGATACTACATACTGATGATGAAACTTTCTGAAGTTTCTAGAACTTCTTTTTTCTGACCTTCTTGATTCTGTCAAGCTTCCTGGAGGCGTTCTCTGCCGCGAGGGCTATCACGTTATGCTCCGGCGTCAACGGTGGTGTGTAGCCGTACTTTAGCTTGGCAAGGTCGTTAATCTCGGCATGCATGCAGATTGCAAATGCAAGAAGGTCTATCTTTTCTGCGACCCCTGCATAACCAACTATCTGCCCCCCTATGATTTTATGGTTTGATGCGTCGAAGATGAGCTTCACATGGATGTCCTTCGCTCCAGGGAAATAGTCCGCCTTTGTCTTAGCCGTTGCATGCCCGGTTACTGTCTCGATATCCCTCTCTCTTGCATGGCCCTCTGTCAGGCCCGTCCTTCCGATCTCGAGGTCGAATATCCTCAGTGACATGGAATTCAGCACTCCCTCTATTGTTGCATATCCTCCAACGGCGTTGGTTCCCGCTGCCGTTCCCTGCCTTATTGCTGAGGTGCCAAGCTGGCTGAGGGTGGGCTCCCCTGTCACGAGGCAGTGGGTGAATGCACAGTCTCCCGCGGCATAGATTCCCTCAATGTTTGTTTGCATCCACTCGTCCGTCTTTATTCCGTTGCATGTCTCGATTCCCGCCTTCTGTGCGAGCTCTGTGTTTGGCTTCATCCCTACGCCGAATACAACAAGGTCTGCGGGAATTTTTTTCCCTCCAACCAGGACTGCCTCGACGGAATTCCCGCCGAGAATCTTCTCCGCCTTCTTCCCAAGAACAAGAGTAATTCCATTCTCCCTCAGCTTGTCCTCGACCATGGCCGAGAAGTCGGGGTCGAAGGGCGTGGCAAGTATGTTGGGCAATAACTCAACGAGAGTGACCTCAAGCCGTCTGTTTCTGAGGGATGCCGCAGCCTCAGCACCAATTGCACCGCCGCCGATGACCACTGCACTCTTTGACTTCTTTGCTTTCTCGAGAATTCTCTTCGCGTCCCCTATTTTTTGCAGAGGGTATACTCCATCAAGGTCCGCCCCGGGAATTGGAGGTATTATGGGGGAAGCGCCGGTTGCGAGAACCAGTGACGTGTAGCTGAATTCCTTGCCGTTCTTTGTCTTCACCAGCTTCTTTTTGGTGTCTATGGATACGGCTTCGTCGATGACGCAGCTTATGTCGCTCTGCTTGCAGATTTCCTCGATGCCGTGGGAGATTTTATCGAAGGATTCTATCTCTCCAGAAATGACAAATGGAAGAGAACAGGGTGAATAGGAGAGCGTATCATCGGAGATTATCGTTATGTTTGCATCTCCGTTATAGGCCTTTGCCTTCAGGGCCGCGGTGAGTCCCGCCCCTCCGCCACCGATGATAACAAGGTCGGACATATATTATAATATGTACGCTGGGGAATAAAACAGTTACGCTCTGACAATCTTAGGGAGAATTCCGTAGGTCCCGAGCTCTTCTCCTTTTATTATCAGCGCGCCCTGAATTCCCCTGATTTTCCCTGCGGCTTCAATTCCTTTCTGGATTCCGTCGGGGCCATCGACCTGGTTCGCTACTGCCGTTGCAGCAGCATCGGCCAGGGAACAGGATTTGGCAACCACTGTCACTGAGTCGGCCTTTCCAAGGCTGACAGAATGTCCAACAGAACCGGAGCTGGTGCATATTCCGAGGGGGGTCGATTCAGGCCTGACTCTTAGTGCAAGTTTGTTGGAGAATTCCGACTGTCCGGAGTAGATTCCTACAAGCCTTTCGTTCCTTAGCCGGAGGAATATGTCACCGCCGTTCTCGACTATGACCTCTGAGGCCCCCTCGTTCAGAAGATATCTTCCGAGTAGTTCAGAGAATGTTCCGGCAACGGCTGCCATTGGCCCTACTCCTGCCTGCTCCGCGGCAAGGGCCATAATCCCTGCAATCTCCGGGGAATTCTTCCCCGCCTTCAGGGGCTCATATGAGGAGAGAAAGAACGGTTCTTCCTGCAGGTATCGCTCCAGTTCGTTGTAGAGCCTCTCCAGTTTCTGCTGTGCCCTTTCCTGCAGGTCTCTGTCGCAGATTATCTCGATGAGAGAATTCTTATAGTTCAGACTGAATCCAATCATGCCCTCACTATCTCCAGCGCCCTTAGAGGGCAGGCCTCCACACATACGCCGCACCTTATGCACTTGTCGCTATTGACCTTTATGCTGTAGTCGTCCTTGAACGAGATTGCCTCTGTCGGGCACAAAGCTATGCATGCACCGCAATCGACGCATTTCTCAACATTGTTTGTGATATTCTTCTCTAACTTGCTTACATCTACCCCCTCCCCCCTCAGGTAATCGACCACCTTTTTCTGCTCCTCCTTGTCGCCCAGGATGTCCACTATCAGCGTTGCTTCCCCATAGTCCACGTTCGCCCTGAGGATGTTCATCATTACCCCTGTCTTGAGCACGGTCTTTGAGATTACCGGTGAGTCCGCCACCCCCGTGGGATACTTCAGCAGGTATTTTGACGTCATTTGGAGACACCCCTGTGGATTATATCTGCCATCGTTATAATGCCTATAACTCTATTGTCCTCATCAACTACCGGCGTTGAACCGATGCTGTTCTTGTCGAGTCTCCTTGCGACCACGTCTATGGGCTCGTCCTTCCTGGACGTTATAACCCTCTTAGTCATTATCTCAGATATCCTCTTCTCCCCCTTTGCCAGCGCCTTGGTTATGTCCCAGGTGGTTACTATTCCCACCAGCTTGTTATTGGAGTCTACTATTGGAATTTGGTCTATTGCGTTCTTAACCAGGATCTCAGATACCTTCTTTAGCGAATCCTTCTGGTAGGCAGTTATTGCCTTCTTTATCATGATGTCGGCAACGAACTTTGTCTCTTCCTTCACCTTCAGGGGCCTGAATTCGGAATCCCCAGGAAGGTTCTTAATCGGCTTGGAGAGGAAGAATTCCTTATCTTCAACCCATTGCCCCAGCGTTTCCATTATCTTGTGGGATACCTTCATGCTGGACTGGGAGCTTGTCCTCACCTTCTTGCCGTTGATGTCCACCTTGCCTGAGAAAAGCTCCTCGTAGTTTACCTCCCTTACGACGGGCCTCGTTCTTCTCGGAACCCCGTAGTCAAAGAGGTTGACAGTTATGTCCTTGTTCCTTACCGCGGTGCTCTTTGCGACATCCTCATTCAGGATGGGAATGGGAATTCCAATCCCGACGAAGAGTGATGTGCCGTAGTTCGGAATTGTAGCCCCGGCTATGAAGTCGGGCGACATTTCCTTCAGGTCCCCCTGGACGAAGATTGTCCCGAAGCCGGTCTTTGGCGAGTGCTGGGTCCCCTCGCTAATGACATGGCCCTTGGCCCCACACAGGAATATCCTGGTTCCAAGGCCAATGGTTTCGTAATTCGGGTCGTTGTTGAGCGGGCTTATCTCCCCGGTGCCTGAGAAATTCACGTTTCCGAAGTTGGGGAGCAGGGTGCCCATATATGTCTGGAGTAATGTATTGGTGGAATTTATTGCAGCATTGTATTTCTGGTAGCAATTCCTCGGGTTCAGGAGCCATGCCTGATTCATATCATCCAGGGTTATTGCAGTCTCCACCTCCTTCCGAGGATAGCAGTCGGTCCGGTATGCTGTCGCTTTGAGATTTACCTCCACCCCCTTAACCAGGTCCTCTATGACATGCGCCCCACCGTACTCAAAGCCCCTGTCCTCGCTCAGCTGTGTTGCGCCAAGGTAGGCGTCCACTGCCGCAAGGCCCGTATACGCCTCAACGTTATTGAGCCAGATTCTCTGCATCTTTATGGGGGGATCCGAGTGTCCGAAGTTCAGCAAAGCGCCGGAGGAGCACATTGCCCCAAAGGTTCCCGTTGTTACTATATCGACCTCTTTTGCAGCTCGCTTCGGGTTCTCCTCGTATATTTCCGGCATCTCGTCTGCCCTTACGATTACTGCCTCGCCCTTCTTTATCTTCTCGTTAATCTCCTTGATGGTTTTCATCATCCGACAATTAGGTATATGAATATTTATATATAAATATTAAATACCTAATATTATGCAAACTTGCATAAATTAAAATGAAACCCCCGGAACTGCACGATATCGAAAGGCTGCGGAAGAAGTTTGGACTGACGCAGGAGGAGCTTGCGAAGAAGGCGGGAATCAGCCAGTCGTTGGTAGCGAGGGTTGAGTCCGGGCTGGTGGACCCCCGCTATTCCAAGGCCGCGAGAATTTTCGAGGCGCTGGACGAGATGAAGAGCAAGGGTATAAGGGCAAAGGAATTGATGAGTAGAAAGGTGGTCGGAATTCAGGCAGGGGATTCCATGGACAAGGCCGCCAGCATGATGAAGAGATATGACGTCTCGCAGCTGCCGGTCCTTAAAGGGAAAGGACAGGTGGGCTCCATATCGGAGCGGGTTATTCTGGATGAGATAGCAAGAGGGGTTGATGTTCATGCGTTGTCGGAGAAAAAGGTCAGCGAATTCATGGAGGATGCCTTCCCGGTCGTCAGCCTTAACGCCCCCCTTACCTCTCTTTCCGTCCTTCTGGAG
>JAHIKS010000149.1 GCA_018897475.1 Candidatus Altarchaeota archaeon | reverse complement strand
TTTGGGTCGCACCGACCCTACAATTATGTATGGGAGTCGCTACATAAATACAAACTCAGCGTTTATTTTGTATATTTTTGCTGCGGTTCGCTTTCAAATGACGTTGCTTCGCAACGTGATTTATTTTAATTTTCAATTGAAATATCCCACCGCTAAAGCATGTGGGATTTCCCACTCACTCTGTTAAAAATACGACGATATTTAGTTATCAATTTCAAGAATATAGTATGAAGGGAAGATTATTCATCATTGTAATACTCCTGTTTTTGCTTTCAATGCAGGTGAATTCGGACGAAGGGAAGGGGGCCGTGCTCTACTTTTTCTACAGCTCGACCTGTCCCCACTGCGCTGCGGAGAAGCCGTTTCTCGAGGAGCTTGAGGAGATGTATCCGCAGCTGGAGGTGAGATATCTTGAGGCCAGCAAGAACGCCGACCTCTTCGGAAAGATGGCCGAGGATTACAACACCAGCGCCAGCGGCGTCCCGAGGACCTTCATAGGCGACAAGGTCTTTGTGGGCTTCAGGGAGGATGACTGCGACCTGACATATCTTCAGAGCTATGGCGGCTTCATGGGCTGCCCCAACCAGATAGAGCATTGCGTAAGGGAGTGCCTGAATATGAGCTGCAAGGTGCCGATGGACAACGCGATACAGATATCCAGGGAGAATTCCGAGGTGAGGGAATTCCTTGATGAGAATCCTAAAGCAATAGCCACTCTCGTGGAGGATAACGGCATGTACCTGGTCGGGTGGTGGAGCATTGAGAGGATAAAATCGGAGCTGGAGTACCCGGACATCGTTGCAAAGGTTGACGGGCATTCCGAGAAGGTTCTGAAGGTCGAGGTGCCGGAATCGAATGAATACGGTTTTGTGAAGCCCGAGCTCGGTAAGATCAACTGGATCTGGACCTCTTTCCTGTTGCTGATGATTGTTTATCTCCTCTCATACCTGGTACTGAACCGGAGGCTCAAGGTGGAGGGCAGGCACTGGGTCATCGGCCTTGTCGTGCTTGTGATGATTGGCCTGTTTGCGATGGCCATAACGACCCCGGAGGGCGAGATAGAGAAATTCGCAGGGAAATTCCCGTTCCCCGGATTCGTCTTCGTTATCGCCCTGGCTGACGGGTTCAATCCCTGCGCCTTTACTGTTCTGATAGTCTTGCTCTCTCTTCTCACCCATACGAAGTCAAGGAAAAAAATGCTTCTGATTGGTTTCGTCTTCATCCTTACCTCTGCACTGATGTACTTCATCTTCATAATGGTCATCCTGACAGCGGGCTCCTGGGTGCTGTCGCAGTATGGAGACATCCTGCTGAGGCTTATAGGGCTTATCGTCCTTGGTGCAGGAGCAATAAACCTTAAGGACTACTTCTTCCTCGGAAGGGGGCCTTCTCTGGGAATCTCGGCAGATAAGAGGAAAGGCATCTTCGCAAAGGCGGGGAAGATTGTCAGGGGGGTGGAGAAGGCAGGGGATAGAAGGGCCATGACCCTTGCAATCCTTGCGACTGCCGGCCTGGCGGCTCTGGTGAATCTTGTGGAGTTGGGATGTACAGCGATGTTCCCCATGGTGTACATGGCATCACTGTTCAATACACACGGGAATTCCCTGGGTTTGATGCACGTGCTCTACACCGTCCTCTATTCGATATCGTATGTAATTCCCTTGTCCGCAATCCTCGGGAGCTTTGTCTATTCATTCAAGTCCGAAAGGCTGAGTGAGAAGCAGGCAAGGGTTCTGAAGCTGGTTTCAGGGCTTTTGATGCTCTGTTTCGGCCTGGTCATGATACTGAAGCCGGAGCTGCTGGTGTTCGGCTGATTATTTGACAGAATTCAGAAACCTGGAATAAATCCTTGCCGATATTCTCAGGCCATTTGCTACCATGTCATCGAGAACGCCGATGGCCTCGTCCCGGGTTAGAATATTCTCCTCGGCTGCTTTCCTCAGGACATAGAGTGTCCCACGCACCTCAATGCCGAGAGCCCTTGCAACCGCTCTGGCGTCCTCCTCATCTATAAGAGCGATGCAGTTGTGCTTCTTCGCGAGAAGAATTGTATAGGATTCCCCCTCGTGAATTCCCTTGAATTCCCTTTTCTTCTTCAGTTTCTCTACCTTTATCCAGCCCTCCTTTATCGCGCTCTCGATTACAAGCGCGTCGGGTGCCCCCTCCTTCTTTCCATGCCCGACCGCCTCCTTCTGGACCTCCTCTTCTATCAGAACTTCCCCAAACAAATCCTTCAGGAGATTCAGTCTGCCGGACTTCGCGAGGCAGATTAGAGGCGACGTATTGGAAACAATCATCCTAGGTCTTCACGAAGTGACTGCTCCGAGTAGTGCATCTCGACTCCCCTCTCCCTGAGCAGCTGGTTCATCTTCCTTAGAGACAGGTTTGCTATCTCCGCCGCCTTCCAGGTGCTTACCTCGCCCTGCATGTATTTTTCAACTGCAAGCTCTGTCCGGTACTCCTGAAGGCCGAGGTTGAGAAGCTCTCTCATGAAAGAAGAGCGGCCGCTATAGTCGGCCCCTATCCTGTCCAGAGACCTGACGAACCCTTTGTCAAGCCTTATTGATATTGTTTTTTCCATTGTAATACAATATATTATTTTGTAATATAAGTATAAAAATACCTTCCTTTTATACTCTCCCTCGCATTATTATTTTTACCCATAACCGACTGACTCATACGGATTTTGATGCAATAAAATGATGGGGATCAAAGACAGGCTCGGGGAAGAGAGTTACAGGAAGCTGAATGAGATAGACAACCCGATGCTCCACCAGTTCATATCAGATTACGTAAACCTTTGCAACCCGGACAGGATTTTCGTGAGGACCGACTCCCCGGAGGATATAGGATTTATCAGGGAGGATGCGATAAGAAACGGCGAGGAGAGAAAGCTGGCGAGGAAAGGGCACACTGTCCACTTTGACGGCTATGGGGACCAGGCCAGGGACAAGGAGCACACGAAATTCCTCGTCGAAAAGAACTCCAAGATGGGGCCATTGATAAATTCCATGGACATGGACGAGGGCATGGATGAAATCAGGGGCTTCCTGAAGGACTCGATGAAGGGCCATACCATGTACGTGGTCTTCCTCTGCCTCGGGCCGCTGAATTCCGACTTTTCCATTCCCACCGTGCAGATTACCGACTCGGCCTATGTTGCGCATTGCGAGGATTTGCTCTACAGGCCCGGCTATGAGGAATTCAAGAGAATGGGTAATTCGACCAGGTTCTTCAGGTTCGTACATTCTGTGGGGGAGCTCGATTACAGCAAGAGGAGAATCTACATCGATACAGAGTATGCAATCACATATAGCACCAACACCGAATATGGGGGCAATACGCTGGGGGCAAAAAAGCTTGCTCTCAGGCAGGCCATAGCCCTGGCATCCAGGGAGAGCTGGCTCGCGGAGCACATGTTTGTAATGGGAGTCCACGGACCGAATGGCAGGATGAGCTATTTCATGGGGGCATATCCATCCGCATGCGGAAAAACCTCAACCTCCATGCTCGACGGGGAGACAATAATCGGGGATGATATAACCTATCTGAGGAAGAAGGACGGCAAGGTCAGGGCAGTAAATGCGGAAAGGGGCATCTTCGGGATAATATCGGGGATAAATTCCAAGAAAGAACCGGATATATCCAAAACGCTCAGCAGCCCGGGCGAAATAATTTTCTCGAACGTTCTCGTTAAGGATGACGGGGGAGTCTACTGGAACGGCAAGGACGAGGATATGCCTGACAATGGATTCAACCACTCCGGCGAATGGAGAAAGGGCAAAAAGGATAAGGACGGAAACGAGATTCCCGCATCCCACGGCAATGCAAGATTTACATTCAACATGAATCTCCTGGAGAATCTGGACAAGAACTCCGAGAATCCGAACGGCGTTACTGTTGCCGGCATAATCTACGGAGGGAGGGACTCGGACACCTCTGTCCCGGTTCAGGAGTCCTTCGACTGGGTTCATGGAGTAATAACGATGGGCGCGTCGCTGGAGTCCGAGACCACCGTTGCGACGCTGGGCAAGGAGGGTGTCAGAAAATTCAACCCCATGTCGAACCTGGACTTCATCTCCATTCCCGTGGGGAGGTACATAAAGAATAACCTTGGCTTTGTCAGGGACGTGGAGAATCCCCCGCTGATATTCTCGGTGAACTATTTCCTGAGGTGCAAGGAGGGGGACTTCCTCAACCATAAGAAGGACAAAAGAGTCTGGCTGAAGTGGATGGATCTCAGGGCTCACGGGGAGGCCGAAGCCATTGATACGCCAACCGGCCGGATACCGAAGTATGATGACCTCAAGAGGCTTTTCAAGGAGGTCCTTGACAAGGACTATAGCAAGGAGGAGTACGTCGAGCAGTTCACGCTGAGAATCCCGGAGAACCTGGCCA
>JAHIKS010000148.1 GCA_018897475.1 Candidatus Altarchaeota archaeon | reverse complement strand
TCAATGTGAGGTTCCCTCTCTTCAGATTTATTTTTCTCATAGTATATACTATTATATACTAAGAGTATAAAAAGCTTTCGTTTTTGTGGACAGGAACTGACTCAGAGAAAAAATCAAGAAAAATCAGCTAAATAGATACAATTTTTTCATGTTAAACAATTGTACTACCGGCGGCAGACAATTTTTTTATAAAGATGTTTGATTTTAGGTAAACCAAAATCAACAATAGATAAAGGCTATAAACTCTCCTTGGGCTTTTTTCTGCTCAGTATTTCTCAAGCGTTGAAGTGTCTCCCAAGGGAAGGCCCAACTCCTGTGCCTTCAGCAGCCTTCTCATTATCTTCCCGCTCCTTGTCTTCGGCAAGGACTTCCTGAACTCTATCTCCCTCGGATATGCGTGGCCTGCAAGCCTGGTCTTGACGAACTTCTGGACGTCCTTCATCAGCTTTTCCGTGGGCTTGTACCTCTCCCTTAGGACTACAAATGCCTTTATGATTTCCCCTCTCATGGGGTCGGGCTTCCCTATCACTCCGGCTTCCACTATTGCGGGATGCTCCACAAGAGCTGATTCTACCTCGAAGGGCCCAACCCTCTCCCCCGCCGTCTTGATGACGTCATCGGCTCTCCCGATAAACCAGAAATAACCGTCTTTATCCATAAATGCCTTGTCTCCCGAGATGTACCACTTCTTCCTGAAATATGACTTATACTTCTTGGGATTCCTCCATATCTCCCTCATCATTGATGGCCACCCGGGCTTCAGGGCCAGGTCTCCCTCGGTTCCGGGCGGAAGCTCCTTCCCCTGGTTATCGATTATGGCCGCGCTAACTCCGGGAAAAGGCTTGCCCATGGAGCCAGCCTTGATGGGCATACAGGGATAATTTGCAATGAGAATTCCGCCGCCCTCGGTCTGCCACCAGTTGTCGTGGAACGGAAGCCCGAACACCTTTAGACTCCAGCGTATCGGCTCTGGGTTTAGGGGTTCGCCAACTGAACATAAATGCCTCAGGGTTGAGAGGTCGTATTTTTTCGGGAGCCTGTTGCCGGCCTTCATCAGCATCCTTATGGCAGTTGGAGCCGTATACCAGATGCTGACCTTATATTTCTCAATCAATGAATACCACTTCTCTGGATTGAATCTTCCTTCATAGACAACCTGGGAAACACCACAGGACCAGGAGCCAAGGATTTCATAGGCGACTCCCGTGACCCAGCCCGGGTCTGCGGTGCACCAGTAGACATCATCATCATGCAGATCAAGAACCCATTTTGCGGTTATATGCTCCTGGAGTATAGAGTAATGGGCATGCATCACGCCCTTGGGCTTTCCAGTCGTACCTGACGTATAGAGCATGAAGGCATGGTCTTCGGGGTCCATCTCCCTCGTTTTGAAATTCCTGCTCGCCTTTTCCATCTCCTTCTCATAGCATACCTCATTGTGATGGAAGTTCTTGTCTCCTACAAGAATAATCTTCTCGAGGTCGGGCAACTCTTTCTCAATCTGGTAGGCCCTGTGCTTCAGCTCAGAATTAGTTATAAGGAATTTCGCCCCGGAATTCTCCAGCCGGTCCTTGATTCCCTGCGGTCCAAAGGCAGAAAACATCGTGCCGGCGATAGCTCCCGTCTTCACAATGCCCAGAAAGCATATATACAGCTCCGGAATCCTCGGCAGGAACAGGAAAACTCTGTCGCCTTTCCTAACGCCCATCTTCTTCAGGACGTTGGCGAATTTATTGGACAGATTCTTAAGGTCCTGGAACGTGTATTTCTCCTCCTGCCCCTCGGCCCCCTCCCAGTAGAGTGCTACCTTGTTCTTTCTCCACCCGTTTGCGTGCCTGTCAATCGCGTTATGCGCGACATTAATCTTTCTTCCCTTGAAGAATTCAATTTCCTTCTCCATGTCCTTCCATCGGAAATCCTTTACTGTGCCATCATAGTCCCCAAAGTTGGGCTCCTTTTTTAGTTTTTTCTTATGAACGAGTTTAGAAGACTGCATTTTTATCATTAGTGTATTTCCCGCAGAAGTTAAAAAATTGAGTTGTTGAGTTATTCGCCTTTCGATTTGATAATGACGGAGTTTATAAGGGCCCCGAGCAAAAGGAGAATCGCTGTGATGTAAACCCATGTGAGTAGAACTATTATTCCCCCTATGGAGCCGTAGATTACGCTGTATCTTCCAAAATTTCTCACATAGAACCTAAAGATATAGGTTGCAAGAATCCATACAAAGGAGAAGAATGCTGCTCCAGGTAAAAGCCTGTGCAAGGGCCGGTTTATGTTCGGGGCGAACCTGTTCAGGAGTAGTATATTCAAGGTCACAAGAATGAACGTTCCGGCCACCTGGAGCATCTCCAAGGGCAGATTACCTCCGCCCGCCCATTCGAGAATCGTATCCCCGATGAAAACGAAGAGTGTGGATAGTATAAACAGAAAAACAGCAACGATGAGCAGAAGCATTGAGAATATCTTCCTCCTGAGGAATGACCTGCTCTCCTCCACCTCATAAATCCTGTCGAGTGCCTTTATCGTAGAGTCCATTACTGTCGAGCCAGCCCATAGGGTAACCAGTAAGCTCAGGCTGAATACTCCCAGCGAATTGGAGCTGACTACGTCCACAATTGCACCGTTTATGAAATCTACTGCCATGGGGGGTGCAAAGTCATAGATGAGGGTAAAAAATTGGGCCTGGATACCGGAGTATTTAGACAGAAGACCGGCAATGGAAACTAGAAGGAGGATGAATGGAAACATAGAGAACAGGCTCTGATATGATATCTCAGCAGATAGGCCGAAACAGTCGTGCCTGTTGAATTTTTCATATATCCGTTTCACAAATTCCAATAATTTCATCCTTTAATTATATTAGAGTAAAACACAATAGATAATATGCCTGTCAAAAAAGCGATGCTCGAGGTTGTGAAGCACGTTGAGGAGATAGTAGAGGGGCTTAATGAGAAGCAGATAGCCGCCATGATAGAGGCCATTGAGAGCGCTGATAGGATTTTCATGATGGGTGCGGGAAGGTCGGGAATGGCTTCAAGGGCGTTTGCCATGAGGCTCGTGCAGCTTGGCCTGACTGCCTATGTTATCGGCGAATCCGTAACCCCTGCAATGACGGACAAAGACCTGCTAATAGCCGTCTCCGGCTCAGGAGAGACGAAATCCATCGTTTCAGCAGCAAAGATCGCAAAGGGTGTCGGCTCGAAGGTTCTTGCCGTCACGTCATACCCCCGCTCAAGGCTCGGCAGGATTGCTGACATGAGGGTCGCGATAAAGGGGAGAACAAAAATAGACGTGGAGAAGGACCACCTGAAGCACCAGATCATAGGTACGCATTCTACCCTTACTCCTCTCGGAACCCTTTTCGAGGACACCGTCATGATATTCTTCGACGGCATAATTGCAAAGCTGATGAGTGACCTCGAGAAGGATGAACATGAAATGAAGAGTAGGCACGCGACACTGGAGTAAATTTTATTGCATCTTGAACCTGAGAACCGCCCCGATCCCCCCCAGCGAATGTAGCTGCTTTCCTGCCTCTTCCTCATGGTTCATTAGATGGAATTTTCCTTTCGTTGATTCAACTGCCTTTATCATCGGTTCTACCCTCCCCCTGTGCTCAAGGAAGAGGTTATCGCACGCCAGCAGCGTGTCAATTGCGCCGATATTCGCGGCCTGCTCCACCTCGTCAAGGCCGTAAACAGCGAGACCCGTGTCCCTGCCTATCTCGGCAAGAAGCTTGTCAAGGAGCCTTATGTCCCTCGCAGAGCTTATGTCACTGCTTATCTTCTTTACCGCGTCCCGCTTCATAACCTCGTTTATGCCATTGGCTCCATGGGAGCCGATGTGCTCCAGCACAAGCCGGTCATTCAGCTCAGGATGCTTCTCCTTCATGAACCGGAAGAAATTCTCCGGTTCGAAGCCTGCCCCGGCTATGATTATGGTGGAGATTTTCTCTCTTTTTTCAGTATCAATGATGAACTTCGAGGTGTGCTGGTAGAACTCCTCCTTTCTCTTCTCCCGCCCCTTTGTTTCGTACTTGCCGCCTATCAGCTCGGAGAGGTCGTAGTGCTGTATCTTTGATTCCCTCACTAGACCGAAATTCGCATCGCCCTCGTCGATTATCGCAATGAGGAGCTTTGGTCTGACGGAGGCCTTTTCTGCGTCCCTTAGCCGGTTCAAATCCAGTTTGGACCAGCCCCCCCTTTGTATCTTGATTGTGGTTCCCTCAACGACGTTGAACGTGTGATGAGAGCCCATCGGGACAAGGTCTTCGGGACCCTCCTCTATCACGCCGGTAATTCTCAGCGTGTCAGAGATGGAACTGAATTCCACCTTCTCCAGCCTGATTCCCATGTTTACCTTGACCCTGCTGCTCTTTTCCCTCGCCATGTCATCCTTTGCCTTTATGCGCCTGTCCGTCTTTGTTTTAACGAGGTCTCCAGCAGCGAGGACGCTGCTCAGATACCAGAGGTCGTCCAGGTTCTCTACCTTGAGCTTTACTATGCCGGTCTTCCTGTCGGTGTAGAAGATTTTCATCCCAGGTTAGTTAATATGAGAATATACGGATATATTTGTTCTTCTTCAAATAGGTTTATGATGAAGCGTTTGAGAAGGGTCAGAAAATCTGCAATTACAAGGGAGGAACTCATTGCCGATGCCATATTCCTATTTATCTCCGCATTTATTTCGTTTACTATAGTTTTCCTGTTCGACATACACCGCAGTTTTTATAGCTGGCCAATCTTCCCGCTAAGGTTTATATTCAAGACGTATCAGCCCTATGTCCTGTTCACGCTCATCGGCACAATCCTCTTGTTCTTTATAATCAAGCTGCTTATCTTTGGAATAAAGGAGGAAGAGAGCAGATAAATGCCCCCGCCAGAAACGCCTGAATAACAGGTTTCTTTTTGGATACTATCATGTTTTTAACGATGGGCTGCATAAGTTTTTAAGTATGGATAGATTGTTTGTTTTCTTTTTGGCTATTGTATTGGTTGTGGCAGCGTACGCCATGTATACGGGCATTAGCGATGTTGCTGAGCCCATGGACAACACCATCCCAAGTACTACTTTGCCTGCAGATATGTCCTCCCCACTCGATTCTACAGTATCTCCCACGACCACTACGACAACGTCAAGTACCACTAGCACTCTGCCCAGATACGTGGAGGTTGATGTATTTTATGTTGAAGACTGCAAAAACACTGTTATAGGAAGGATGAATAACATCCTGGTTAATGTTTCAGGCAGTAATGTAAATGGTACCTGGTGGCCTGAACCAGAGCCCATGTTTTATTTCTCATGCGATGGCGGTGAATTAACAGAATTTGACAGGGTCCTGGTCAGGGGGGGATCAAGCATCAAGGGAGGAAGTTCTGTCGAGGGGCTCTACAGGCTTTCAGAAAAATGCGGCCTGACTAAGAAGTTGAAGGATTTTGACAGCTGCTCTGATTTGCATGTCTTTATAGATTTGGCGTACTTTGATGTCTCTTCAATTAACTCTTCCAAAGTGACGCAAACGTCGTGGGGCATTTCCACAACCACAACAACCACAATCCTGTCAGACAATCCATATCTTGATAAATTCCGGGGCATTGGCTATCGTAAGCTTGACATGCATGTTGCCTGGATATGCCCAACGTGCGTTCCAACAGTCAATAAGCTGGTTAGGGAACAGGAAGGCATCAAGTCCAGGAGTCTATCCTACGGGCAGGAGGTCAGCTACGTCATATATGACCCCGATGTGGTGTCCAGAGACCAGATTCTGAGGTTGGTTAACGCAGGGGCTACGGTCACCGCCCTCAACGACACTGAGATATAGGGATGACTATGGAATTCAGGGATTTACTTACTGCGATTAAGGCAAGTATTATTGCCTCGAGTTGCTGTGGTCTTCCGCTCGCACTTGCCTTCCTTTTCATGTCGACGGGTGTTGGAAATATCATACTTGCTCTTCAGGTTGCGAAATACAAGGATTATTTCCTTTTGCTGGGAACGATGTTCTTGTTTGCTTCTCTCTATCTGCTTATAAAAAAGAAATCAGGCGGCACGTGTAATGTCTGTGACGTAAGGAAGAGCTGGAAGATTATCCTAATCAACATACTCACGTATGTCATATTAACGACAGCAATAGTCTACGGCGTTCTTCCCATTCTGGCCGAGGAATTATTTAGATAGGGCCGTTTGCTCCCGTCAGTTAACTATTCAGATAACTCGCCTTTTACCCCAACAACAACCTGTTTGAGGGGTACGTCCTTACCAGATGCATCAAGTGCATTCTTTACAAGCTCATATAGACCAAAACAACAAGGGACTTCCATATTTGCAACGGTTAAACTTTTTATCTCGTTGTTCTTCAGGATATGGCTAATCTTCTCCTCATACAATTCAGCATCATCCAGTTTAGGGCAACCTATCAGTAAACTCTTTCCCTTTAATAGCTCATCATGAAAATTGGCATGGGCGAATGGAACGCAATCTGCTGCTATTAACAAATCGGCCCCATTCAGATAGGGGGCATTTGGTGGAACGAGCATTAGCTGTACTGGCCATTGCCTTAGCTGAGACGTGGCTTTGGTGGCGGGTTTGTCATCTTCAGCAGGCTCCTCATCTTTTTCCCTGAAATCCATCACCTTTGAACCAGGGCATCCGCAGGGCAGGTCTGCATGTTCATGGCCTTGTGAAGGTTCTTCATCAAGGGGTACTTCAATGCCTTTTTCCTTCAGGAAGTCTATGGCCTGACCGAAATACTCGTCCTGGTTATGCCCCTTAAGGTGCTCCAGGTGGGCCTTTATAACGCTCTTTCCCTGCTTTACAATATTTTCCATGACCCTCCGTTCATCATATACCTCGGCGTCCCTTTCCTCGATATCAATAGCACCTTCAGGACAGTGGCCAATGCAGGCACCCAACCCATCACAGAACAAATCGCTTACAAGCCTCGCTTTACCGTCTATTATCTGCAGTGCGCCCTCGGGGCAGTTTGGGATACATTGACCGCAGCCGGTGCATTTTTCCTCATCGATTTTTATAATATTTCTTTTTACCATTTTCGCGACTTAGTTAACTATACTTTATATAGTTACTTATATATTGCATATGCATATATAAAAAGAGCATAGGTATCTAACTGGATAGGAGTTGCAAAAGAGAAAAGGAGTTGGGTTTTTGCTCCCGTCGGGATTCGAACCCGAGTCACCGACTCGAAAGGCCGGAATGATTGGCCGGACTACACTACGGGAGCGTGTAGAAGACTATAACTATTCAGAATAAATCAAGAAAAAGGAGAATTTTATTTCGTAAGCTCAATCTCGATATGCACCCTGTCAGGCACCTGGACACGCATTATCTGCCTCAGGGAACGCTCATCTGCATCGACATCAATAACCCGCTTATGGATGCGCATCTCCCAGCGCTCCCACGTCTCGGTTCCCTCGCCGTCGGGGGACTTCCTCGTGGTTATCTGCATCTTCTTGGTGGGCAAGGGAATAGGTCCGGAATACTTGGTACCTATCCTTTCGGTTATGTCAACTATCTGAGTGCAGACGTCACCAAGCTTTTCTGGATCGTGGCCTATGATGATTATTCTTGCTTTCTCCAATTTACATCTGCTTCTTCTTGACTTCCAGCACCATGCCGGCTGCGACTGTCTGACCCATGTCCCTTATCGCGAACCTGCCTAGCTGCGGGAAATCCTTCGCTGGTTCTATAACTAGCAGCTTGGTTGGCTTCAGCCTTACAACGGCAACGTCGCCTGTCTGTAGGAATTCCGGCTTCTCCTGAAGAACTCCGCCAGTCTTCGGGTCTATCTTCTTTACCAACTCTATGAATGTGCATGCCACCTGGGCAGTATGCACGTGGAGTACAGGCGTGTATCCAACGGTAATCGCTGAGGGATGCTGAAGAACGACAATCTGTGCGGTAAATTCCTCAGCAACCGTGGGTGGATTGTCAACAGGGCCTGCAACATCGCCTCTCTTGGCGTCCTTCTTTCCGATGCCCCTTACGTTGAAGCCAACGTTATCTCCCGGTTCTGCCTGTGGAAGCACTTCATGGTGCATTTCCACGGTTTTTACCTCTCCTATCGCTCCGGAAGGCATGAATATTATCTTCATCCCTGACTTTAATACGCCGGTCTCGACTCTCCCTACTGGGACAGAGCCTACTCCAGTTATGGTATAGAGATCCTGAACCGGCACTCTCAATGCCTTGCCAACCGGTTTCTCCGGGGCTGTCAGAGTATTTAACGCCTCAAGAAGGGTCGGGCCCTTGTACCAGGACATGTTCTCACTCTTCTTAGTAAGGTTGTCTCCACCGTAAGCTGATGTTGGTACGAACGGTATCTGGTCTGCTTTGTAGCCGATGCTTGTAAGCAGCTTGGTCAATTCGTCCTTTACCTTATTGTATTCTGCTTCCCCGTAGTTGACCTGGTCCATCTTGTTTAATGAAATTATCAACTGCTGGACTCCAAGGGTTTTTGATAGAAATGCGTGCTCTTTTGTCTGCGGCTGAATGCCGTCCTTTACCGAGCAAACCAGAACTGCCGCATCTGCCTGGCTCGTTCCGGTAATCATGTTCTTGACGAAGTCCCTGTGTCCGGGAGCGTCAATAATCGTGAAATAATTCTTGTCTGTCTGGAACTTCTTGTGAGCTATGTCGATTGTTACTCCCCTTTCCCTCTCGTCCTTGAGCTCGTCCATGACCCAAGCGTACTCGAATGTGCTTTTCCCTAGCTTCTCTGCCTCGTCCTTGTACTTCTTCATAGTCTGCTCTGTTACCTCTCCAAGTTCATAGAGCATCCTACCCACGGTTGTTGACTTGCCGTGGTCTACGTGTCCTATAAACACCAGGTTTATGTGTGGTTTATCTGCCATTTTGAATCTGCCTCAATTTTATGTATAACACCTTTCATCGCAAAAAAGATGTTTAATACTATTCGAATTAACCTTTAAAAAAGGCCTGCTGCCCCCATCTGCTCTTCTACCGGAAAAGACTGGATTTAAAATCAGCCGGAATTCACCCAGTTGTCAATCGCCTCCAGGAGGTCGAAGTCGGTGACTGTGCCCTGCACCCACAGGTCAACGTAGGTAAGGAGCTCGAAGTCCGATACTAGCCCGTCGCAGTCCGTGTCGCCCTTTAGGGCACATCCGGCCGATATCTCTATGGATGTGTCTCCCGTAATGGTCTGAGTCACCGGGTCGCCGTCAACGTTGTTGTATTTCAGTTCCCCTGTGAATGTTCCGGTTCCGGTTGCGTTGGCCGGCACGGAGACCGTGTAGGTGATGTTCATTGCATAGAGAGAAGCGCCGTATAGAATCCACTTGACCTCGCCTGTGGCTGAGTTGAAGCTGTTATACGTGGGGCTTGAGCCGGTTACGGTCCATCCCGTGGGCACGAATTCGTTTATTATCACGCTGTTCGGTGGCACGTCACCCAGAACGAGTTCCAGGGTGGCTGTGAAGCTGCCTCCTGCCGTTGTGGTTGACGGGAGGTCTCTGATGACCGCTGCCTGGTCGATGGAGGTCGTGTAGTTTACATAGAACCCACCCATCAGGACATCGTACTGCGAGTCGGGGTTTGTCACCAGAACGTTCTTGTGGCCCCCTGATAGTCCAGCAGGGACCGTTGCTGTTATGGAGGTCGAGCTGACAACCACTATGTTGCTGAGGGTGGTTCCTCCGACCTCGACCGTTGCTCCGTTCTCGAAATTAGAACCGGTTATTGTCACCGCCGTTGACTGGTCGTTTGTTCCGGATGTCGGGCTGATGCTCGATATGGCTGGCGGATAGGCTGTTGTTACTGTAAAGGCGCTTGTCATAGTAGCTCCCTGCCCGTTTGGATTTGTCACGGTAACGTCGTAGGTTCCGTCAGCGAGAGCGCAAGGTACTTCTGCCTGTATCAGTGATGAGCTGGCAACAGAGGCTGTATCTGCATAGGTAGTCCCGAACTCCACGGTTGCTCCGTTCATGAAGTTGGTTCCGACTATTGATACAATGGTCCCATTAACACAACCATAATAAGGGTCTATAACACCACTAACGCCGCCACTTGGTGCTACCGTCATTATTGTGGGCGAGACTGCAGCGCCCGTAGTACCTATCATCACGTCATCTATAATCCATCCCCTGAAGCCGTTGTAGAGATTGTCCACGGTATCAAAGGTGAACTTGATTACCATCTGGCTGGACGCGTAGCTGCTTATGTCGAAGTGCTGCGACACCCAGACGCCTGTCAGCCCCAGTCCGCCGGAGCTGTAGGGCCTGAAGGACTCACCATCGACGTCGTTTATCGGGTTTATCGCACCCAGCTGTGTGTAGGTAACTCCTGCATCCGTTGATATGTAGACATACATCATGTCATACATGTTGACATCTACTCCCTCTATCTCGTACCAGGACATGAAGGTCAAAGAGGCATTGGAGACGCCCGTGAGATCTATTGTGGGGGAGATGAGGTTCCCGGTATTCGCGGCATATGAAGTGCCACCGTTCTTTGCTGTCTGGCAGGACCAGTTATATTCTGACCAGTTGAAAACAGGGTCTGATTCGTTATACTCTGCACATATTGGAGTATGATAGTCCGACCCTATGAAGGTTCCCGTCGAATTCTCGCCGTACCACCAGACCGTGGAGCCGCTGTATGCGCTCGGTAGATAGCCGTTGTCAGGCAATGAAACCAGTTCCGGGTTGATGCCTGAGATTATGCTTACCAGCTCGGGGTTCGTCTCCTGGTGCCAGAAGCCCGTCGCAGTCCAGCCGTTCGTCCCGCCCTCCATGTTGTCGAAGAACGATGTGTTTACGACCGCGCTGGAGCCCGTGACCGAGACGTTGTAATCGGTGTCTGACGACATAGTTGCATAGCCTCCGTAGGGCGCTATCTTCACATAATACGTTCCTGAGGATGTGGCAGTCCATTCTATCAGGGATTCAAGCCCCATGTAGTCATCGTTTTCATCAAGCAACGATACGCAGTCTGTGTCATATAGATAGAGCTGGGTATCCGCACCCATTCCCAGGTCGGACGTCTCTATGGTGTAGACAATGCCGGAAACGGCACTGAACTTCACCCAGTCTTCATCAGTGATAGGGACAAAATTGTGCGCCTGCTTCGTTCCATCGGTTGAGATTGTGGTTGCCTGGGCGCACGTGTCATCGACCTCGTAGGCGTCTGCCTCGGCCGAGACGGTGGTTGTGGTGACGGGTGCAGTTGTGGTTGTTGTGATAGGTACGGTCGTGGTTGTTGTTACGTTGATTGTTGAGGTGCTTGTAGAGGTCGAGGTGCTGGTTGTGCTTGTTGATGTAGTGGTTGTCGTCACGCAGCACGCCTCGGGCACGTTTACATCTACACTGACTGTATTGGAATCCACGTTTGATGAGGTTACAGTCACAGTGAGGGTCATATTGCCGCAGACCCCGCCGTAGGGCTCCACGCTCCAGGAGCTCTGGTTGCTGCTGCCGTTGGTTATACTCCCCATGTCCTTCTGTGATGTTTCTCCGGTCGAGAGCATAAGCCCAGCAGGCAGCGAGATGGTTGCTGCAACGTCGTTTGCTGTGGAGCCACCCACGTTAGTAACATAGGAAACGACCGTGAAATTGCTGCAGTTGCTTACAGTAGACGGTGCTGTCAGGCCGGCTGTCAGGTTGCCTGCGACTATTGTAACCTTTCCAAGGCCGTAGTAGGTCGTGTAGGTGCTTATCTGCCCTGCCGTGAACGTCTTCGGGTTCCAGTAGAGAGCGACTGCGCTGTCATCGGTTAGGGATTGCGATGTTGACACAGTATAAGCCCAGGTCGTATCATAGATGTCGTCCCAGTAGGCAGTCATAAATGTATCGGGAGTGGTAGCACTTCCGCCTGTCAGTGTTCCCTGTGAGATGACGGAGGGGTTGCTCAGGTCATCGAAGGCCTGCCAGTAATCCGGTATGCTCGCTCCCGTGAATTCCATCTCGGTCGTTACAGCACCGGTTCCAGGAATATTGAATGGGGCGCCGTCGTTGTCGCCGAGCATGGTGTCGAGCATGAGTCTAATGCCTACCTCGCTGGAATTTGAGCCATTATTCGTAATTTTGTAGTCTATTTTTGCGGTGTCTGCCCTTCCTGTCGTGGAGCTCGTGACTATTGTCAGGGTCTGTGTCACAATTATATTACCTACGGTCCATGTGCTGGTTATTGAATCTGTTGATGCTGTTGCTCCCGTAACCATGGACATTCCGGTTCCACCATAACTATAATCATTTCCATCCACTCTTACAGTAGTAAAAGAGCTCCAGGGATAGGGGTGTCCATACAACAATACCTTGTTGTCGTCATTGGCATTGGTTGGGTCCCCGCCCGTGGTCCCCATGGTAACCCAACTTTGACACTTGAGATTTAAGTGTCCTTGGTGATTGATTTGTACCATGAAAACAATCAATCCAAGGACAATACGGATATGTGAAACAAACCATATAAGCTTTCCGATCGGAAGCATTGCTGCAGTAAAGAAGTATT
>JAHIKS010000147.1 GCA_018897475.1 Candidatus Altarchaeota archaeon | reverse complement strand
GCATAGAATGCGGCCTCTGCGAGAAGGTCTGCGAAAGGGAAGCCGTGGATTTCGACCAGGAGGATGAGATTATTGAGCTTGAGGTGGGCACAATAATAGCCGCCACAGGATTCAAGGACTACGACCCAACAGGAGAATACGGCTATGGAAAGTATGACAACGTCCTTACGGGAATCGACTTCGAAAGGATAATAAACGCCTCAGGTCCAACTCAGGGCAAGGTAACCCTGAAGAACGGGGAGAAGCCGAAGAGCGTGGGCATCATCCAGTGCGTGGGCTCAAGGAACGAAAAAAACGCCTACTGTTCGAGCTTCTGCTGCATGTATGCAATGAAGCACGCAACCCAGCTCAAGGAGAAGTATCCCGACCTGGACGTTCACATATTCTACATGGACATCCGCTCCTTTGGAAAGGACTACGAGGAGTTCTATGAGCGGCTGAGGAACAAGGGTGTCAAATTCATTCGTGGAAGACCCTCCAATGTAATACAGGACGGGGACGGCAAGCTGATTGTCAGGGTTGATGACACGCTCTCGGGGAAGATTAAGGAGATGAAGCTGGACATGGTAATCCTTTCCGCCGGAGCAGAACCTACTGATGACGCAAAGGAGCTCCAGAGAAAGTTGAACATCTCCTGCACAGGGGACGGGTTCTTCATGGAGGCCCATCCAAAGCTGAGGCCAGTGGATACTCTGACAGACGGTGTATTCCTTGCCGGAGCTGCCCAGGGCCCCAAGGACATTCCCGCATCAGTGTCACAGGCAAGAGCCGCGGCAGCGGGGGCTGCAATCCCGATGAGCAGGGGTTTCGTTGAACCCGACTCAATCATAGCGGAGGTAAACCCGGAACTCTGCATAAGCTGCGGTTTATGCGCCAAGTACTGCCCCTACAGTGCAATAAGGCACGAGAAAGACAAGCCGGTGGAGATAATCCCTGCTGCCTGTAAGGGCTGCGGCACATGCGTTGCCATCTGCCCCAAGGATGCATTACAGCAGCGGGGCTTTACAGACGAGCAGATATTCTCCCAGATAGAGGCGGCACTGAAGGAGAACCCCCAGGACAAAATCCTTGGATTCCTGTGCAACTGGTGCTCCTATGGTGGAGCGGACACGGCAGGAGTCTCCAGATTCAAGTACCCGGAGAACCTTAGAGTGATAAGGGTCATGTGCTCCGGAAGGGTAGCTACCAAATTCATAGACAGGGCGTTCGAGCTGGGAGCTGGGATTGTTGCGCTTACCGGTTGCCACCTGCATGACTGCCACTACATTTCAGGAAACTTCGAATGCGAGAAGAGAATAAACAAGTATGAAAAGGCCCTGGAGGAGAAGGGTATCAACCCCAGAAGATTCAGGCTCGCATGGATATCGGCATCCGAGGGAGCGGAATTCGCAGAACTCATGAAAGAATTAACCGGCACTCTGGAGAAGCTGAAAAAGGAGGGCGCAATAAAATGACCGAGGAGGAGTTAAAGTCAATCGAGATGTGGCAGGAAAGGGTCCAATTACTCTATGACGGTGAGAAGTGCAACGGATGTGCACTCTGCGTTCAGGCCTGTCCAAAAGAGGCACTGGAGCTGAATCCAATAGGTGCATCGGTGAAGGAGGACATCTCAGAACCACCCCTGAAATTCGACAAGGACAAGTGCGTTCTTTGCGGAGTCTGCGCAGCCATATGCATCAAAAAGGCATTCAAGACAATAATAAACGGCGAGGAGAGGCTCCTGATAGTCGAGAACGAAGGACTTCCAAAGGAGATGGAATTTGAGGGCAAGATTTCAGTAGAACAGGAAAAATGCCCTAAGCTCTGTGACGTATGCGAGGTTCTCTGCAGGGAGGATGCCATAAAGATTACCAAGGAGGTGGAGATTGACCTTGACAAATGCACCTACTGTGGCGCCTGCGCTCTTGGATGCCCTTCCAGCGCCATAACGCTCAAGAGAACCAAGATCGTCTGCAAAAAGGACCCCGAGACCCGGATAATGAAAAGGCTGAGGGAGAAGTTCCTCGGCGAGATAAAGCTTGAGAATTTCGACAAGGATGGAGAAAAAGAAGAGTAAGTTCAGGAAGCTCATAGAAGAGGAGTCGGAGAAGATAATGGGCAAGTGCCTCCAGTGCGGGGAATGCGGCTCGGTCTGTCCCATAGGCTATGTCAGGGAGGAGCACTCCCCGAGGAAGACTATGTTGCGGCTCCTTCAAGATGATGAAGGGATTCTTGACTCAGACCAGCTGTGGCTATGTACAACATGTCACTCATGCTCCGAGATGTGCCCCAAGGGAGTGGACCCGGACGAGCTCTTCATAGCAGCAAGGAACTACGCCCGCGAATCGGGCCATCAGTGTCCCGGTAGGATAAAATCCCTCGCATCAACAATAGTGAAGGACGGTCTCGTCCTCCCGATAATAGGGCGGGCAGCCAGGTGGAGGGAGGAACTGAAGCTCGAAGAGATAAAGAAGCCAAGGCCCGAGGACCTGAAGAAACTATCCAAAATCAAGACAGAATGAAACCCCATGCACTATTCACCGGATGTTTCATCCCGGCGAAGCTACCGTGGCTCGAAAAGGCATCGGTAGAGGTATTGAAAAAACTGGGGGTTGAACCCAGATACCTGGAGTTCTCATGCTGTCCAAACACCCATATGAAGTCAATGGATGAGGACACCTGGCTTGCCATAGCGGCAAGGAACCTTGCCATTGCAGAGAAGGAGAACCTCGACATAATAGCGCTCTGTTCCGGCTGCAGCGGAACCCTCCTGGACGCGAAGCATTTACTCCAGGACGAGAAGAAGAGGGAAGAGGTCAACAAGGAACTCAAGAAGATAGGCCTGAGCTACGAGGGCAAAAACGATGTTAGGCACATAGTGAATTTCATCCACGAGAACATTGACAAGGCCAGAGAATTAATTCAATTCCCCATGAAGATGAAGGTCGCAATCCACGACGGCTGCCACATCCAGAGGCCGTCCAAGGTAATGGATTACTGCATTGAACGGATGGACGACCTGGTGAAGATGATAGGCTTGGAGGTTGTCGGATACCCCCACAGGGATTTATGCTGCGGTTCAGCCCTTGCGGCAGTCGACCAGGAGATAGCGAACGACCTTGTTGAATTAAAGCTCAACGAGCTGAAGGAGTCAGGAGCGGACGCCCTCTGCACCCCCTGTCCGCTGTGCTTCCTCCAGTATGAGCTGGCCCAAAAGAGACTCGGGATGGAACTCCCGGTCTTTTACTACCCTGAGCTCATTGCAATCGCATTCGGTTTCCATCCCAATGAGCTTGGAGTCCAGTATCATCAGATAAGTGCAGAAAGCCTGATAAAAAAATGTTTAGGGTTAAAATAGACAAGGACCTTTGCATAGGATGCGCGAACTGTGTTGTTGCATGTCCAAATTCAGCATCGCTCTCGACCAAGGCGGGCTATGGCATCGGAGACAGCGGTAGCGTCATAAGGGTGGTCAAGGCCATGGCGGAGTTCGATGCCCCATGCACCGGCTGCGGAATCTGCATGGAGGTATGCCCCCTGAAGGCAATAGAAATTCTGGCCGAGGGCGAGCTTGTTCAGGAGGAAATTCCTGCGGAGGAGGAAAAAGAAAAATGAAAGTCATCCTGAACACGGGCTCTACAATAAACCAGGGCAAGGTAACGAAAGGCGGAAAGAAGATGACTCCCCAATACACCAAGGAGGCGGCTTTTTGCAGCCTCAACCCCGAGGACTTCAAGAAGGTATGGTACCGAAAGGGTTCCTACCTGGAAAACGTTAAGGTAAAGACAAAGTCAGGCTCTGTCACAGTCTATGCGAAATCGGATGACGGGCTAAAGAGGGGCCAGGCATTTATCCCAAGAGGCCTCTGGGCCAACATGGTCATCAGCTCTGAAACCTTTGACTCAGGCTCCCCATTCTACAAGGGGATGGAGGCCAAGGTTGAAGGCACGGATGACCCTGTCCTGGACTGCGAGAACCTGATGAAAAAACAAATATTGGGTGGCAAGTAAAATGGATGAAAAGCAAAAACAAATACTGATTGGAATTCTGTTATTCGGTTCAATCTGGGGAATGTTTGAGGCCACGCTCGGCGTATTCCTGCACATGATTCACTTCATGCTCAAGGGAGCGATAATGTTCTCCCTCGGCGCATTCTTGATGTCAGCGGCCCTGAGAACATACCGGCCGAGGAACAGGATAGGATTCCTGCTTGGGTTGGGAGCCATAGCTTCATTACTGAAGGGCTTCGATATATTCATAGTCGGCCCCGGCCCGATGGTATTCCGACCGATGATCTCCATACTGATAGAAGCGATGGCATTCGGTGCAGTCCTGACGGTAATAGACAAAATTAAATTAAAGGCGCCCCTAACCCACCTCTCCACAGGAGCGGGCTTTGCCTACTTCAGTTATCTAGGCTTTGGTCTGGTCTTCAAGTACCTCGGAATAGGTTCGAATTTCTGGCTGAGCATGTCCCTGACAGACATGATGAATTTCATCCTTGCGGACGGAACGCAGGCCGCCCTGCTATCAGCAGTTACGGTCATGGCCGGCTACAGGACGGGGGACATAATAGCATTAATCCAGAAAAAGGCGGTACGCTCGGGAATATTCTACGAGCTTGCAGCCCTTCTCACAGGGCTCTGCTGGCTCATGGGCGTGAAGGGAATATGAAAATCCTCATATCGGGAGTTTCGGGGGTCGGGAAGACAAGCCTCTGCGAAAGGATAGTGGAGATTGCAGAAGAGAAGGGCTGGAAATGCGGCGGCGTGCTCTGCCCAGTGGCTGGAGAAGGCAGCACTGCCATTGACCTCTCCACGGGAGAAAAGGAGGAGATGGCAACAACGGACTCAAAGGCAGAGGGGATTCCAGTTGGAAATTATATCATAAATGAAAATGGAATCTCCTTGGGCAAGAAGGCAATTCGCAATGCAATAGAAAACGGCTCCGGTATAATCTTCATAGACGAGATAGGCCCTCTGGAAAGGACGGGGAAGGGCCTCTTTCCGGAAGCCGAGAGGGCAATGGCGACAGAGAAGGACGTAATCATCGTAATCAGAAAGAAGATGCTTGAAGAATTCACCGGTAAATTCCCCGGTATAGGGTTCAGGACCTTCACCATCAACCGGGAGAACAGAGACCAGCTCGCTGAGAAAATCATGGGTGAACTGAATGCTGCATAAGGACATAACCTGCTCGGTCTGTGGCCTTGCATGCGATGACATAGACATAGAGCTTACAAAGAATGATATCAAGGTCTACAATGCATGCAGCATGGGCGAGGCCAAGTACCACAAGCTCAGGGACCCGAACAGGATTCTCAAGCCAATAATAGACGGAAAGGAAGCCGGCTGGAAGGATGCAATCAAAAAGACTGCTGAAATTCTCGGCAAGGCAAAAAGGCCGCTAATCTTCATGGGCAGCGAGATTTCCACCGAGTCGATGAGGGTGGGAATAGAGATGGCAGAATACCTCGGCGGCGTAGTCGATGGAAATTCAACCATGTGCCACGGCCCGACAGTCCTTGGCATCCAGGAGGCCGGGCTCCCATCCGCAACCCTCGGAGAGGTCAAGAACAGGGCAGATTTACTGATATACTGGGGCTGCAACCCCATTGAATCCCATCCCCGCTTGCTGTCCCGGTATTCATTGTTCCCAAGAGGCTACTTCCGGGAGCACGGTGGCCAGGAGAGGACCGTCATAGTGGTGGACCCAAGAAAGACCCCAACCACGGAACTTGCCGACCTCCATATACAGATAGAGCCGAACAAGGACTTCGAGCTAATGTCTGCCATAGGGGCAGTTATCAACGGCCATGACATAGACAAGGCAGTCGGGGGAGTTCCCCCCCAAACCATCAGGAGGCTTGCAGAGATGATGAAGTCCTGCAAGTACGGCGTCATTTTCGTGGGCCTTGGAATAGCAAGCTCTGTTGGAAAGTACAGGAACCTGGAGAAGGCAATGCGCCTCGTGAGGAACATAAACAAGTATTCAAGGTTCATTCTTCTGGCAAACAGGGGCCATAGCAATGTTGCAGGGTTCAACCAGATTATGACCTGGACCTCAGGCTATCCCTTTGGAGTGGATTATTCAAAAGGAATCCCCCGATTCAACCCCGGCGAAACGACGACGGTGGACCTACTCGCGAGGGGCGAGGTCGACGCGGTCCTTGTGGTCGGAGCCGATTTGGGGGCCCATCTTCCCAGAGAGGCCATAGAGCATCTTGCAGACATACCTCTAATCTCGGTTGAGGTTGCCCACTGCCCCACGACCCTGCTCAGCAACGTAGTCATCCCGGATGTCCTGAACGCCATGGAGTGCGAGGGCACATTCTATAGAATGGACAACGTACCGATACACGTCAGAAAATTCGCCAAGTCGCCTCTTAAAGAAACCAAGTCAACGGTGGACACTCTGAAGCAGGTTCTGGCTGAGATAAAGAAGTCGAAGGGCTGAACTATCTGCTGATTCTCCATAGCGTACTGTAGGCATTGAACTCCTCCCCTCTCGCGAATCCGACCAAAGCTATATTCATCTCCTCCGCCAGATGTATCGCCTGATACAGCACGGCAGTATTCGAGACAAGCAGGGGAATTCCTGCTCTGGCCGCCTTCATCACCATCCCTGTGGAGAGCCTTCCCGTAAAGAGGACGAATTTGTCGGCCAGGTTGTGGTTATTGATTAACGCCCAGCCGATTACCTTGTCAAGGGCATTGTGCCTTCCCACATCCTCGAAGCTCTGCAGAAATTTTCCATCTGCCGAGATTAAGGCCGCGAAGTGAGTACCCCCAGTTATTTTCCATTCCTTCGCTTTTTTGAAATATTCAAGGGAATTCACAATAATCTCGCTGGGGAATTCCTGCCTTGATTCTACTGCCTTTGGAGTATTCTGCACTGCAATTCCGCTGCAGCCGGAGCTTCTCAGCTCCGGTTTCAACTCAGGAACATCTCCCTTTATCTTTACCCAGAGCTCGCAATTGGCTATCTTTATCTCTTCGATATTCTCATACTCCACAACCCCTTCCGAGACAAGAAAACCGGTTACCATCTCCTCTAGATGGTTTGGAAGCGCGAACAAGGAGAGGAGGTGCTTCTCTTTGACGAAGATGTGGAACAGCTTCTCCTGTGAAACGTTGCGGTGCCCCTCCTTCAGATTGCCGCCCTTATGCTCCAATACCTTGATTTCCATACCATCTATACTTGGAAACGAGGGTTAAAATCAAGAAATAAACAAAATAAACGCAGAATTTGTATAATACTAACTGTATCCATTAGATAACTAAAACAACGGAGGTGGTAAAATGTCTCTTGAGAAGTCCGATGTCTGGATTAACCAGACAAAGTCTGGCAATGGCTTTACCGTCAGAGTCGGTGATATGTTCTATACCGGCTCGATACAGACCCTTGCAAGGTTTGTAAGCGGCGAGATAAAGGGGGTCAACCTCTCTCTTGTCGTTCCTGACGAGGCTGAAGAATAAATTATTTTTTTCTTTTTATTTTTACTACTACAGAATCCCAAGCCTAAAGGAGCCGAGAATCAGATACTGAAGCCCCATATAGAGGATTATTATGCTCCCTGCATAGGATGCATACTTCCTCACCTTAATCTTCGTCGTGTTCTCCAAAAGGCTCGTTGAGGAGCCCATCAATGCTGCAGCCAGAGTGGTGGATGTTATATTCCCCAGACCGAATGCCATCACAGCAAGAAAGGCGAAGAGCCGGTCGCTTGAGAGGACCGCCATGCCCCATATACCCAAAAGTATCAGCGAGGACTCCAGCGCGCATGCGATGCTGAACATAGCCCCTCTAACAATCGCTCCGAGGGAGTGGGATTCGAAGTTCTGCCTGAACAGGGGCATCATCATATTAACCAGCCTGTCACCGATAACCCTGTCGATATTGAATAAACCGAAGAGCTCCGCTGCGAATATGATGAGGACAAGACCGGTTACTACCCAGGTGGCAGCAAAGAGCGTAGGGGAAGTCGACTCCAGGCTCTGGATTGTCCCTATCGAAACGGCCGCAAGAATTGCCAGAACTACAAAGACGAGCATCCTGGGCAGATTGAAGAGAATCCCGAAGAGAAGGGCCTTTCTACCGCTTTTCTCCTTGGCCCCGTAAATCGCTATGGGAAGAACGCACTGGATGCATGTCAGGCCGAAGAGGAAGCCTGCAACGAAGCTCCAGGCTACGGAAGATGTGGCATTCTCGGTTACATACCCCAGAAATTCAAACAGAGCCTCAAGCATACTCAGAACCTTCTCCTGATGGATATGATATCGATTATGTCCTCGACTGCCATTATGCCGATAACCTTGCAGTTTTCAATAACAGGCAGCCTCCTTATGTCGTTGTCGTGGAATATCCTACTGGCCTCGATTATATCGGTATCTGGACCCACCGTCTTGCAAGGGGTGGTCATAACATCGCCCACCTTTGTCTTCCTGCTGTCCTTGCCCTTGGCAACGACCCTCTTAAAGATGTCACTCTCCGTAATAATTCCAATCTTGCAATTCTCATTTATGATGAGGGAGCCAATGTTATTCTCAGTCATCAATCTTGTAGCTTCCAGCACACTCTTGCCTGACTCTATCATTACAACCGGCTTGTGCATTATGTTCTCAGCCACCAATTCGGGACTCCTTTTGGCATGGGGTCTCCCCTCACCATCAAGGCCCTTGTCGAATACGTTTACAAAATCCGTGGTGGTTATGATTCCCACTAATTTGCCATTATCCAAAACAGGCAGTCTCAGGACGTGATTCTCCAGCATTAACTCAAGGGAATCCATTACGTCCTCTTCAGAACCAACCGTTATCAGGTCCGTATTCATTATCTCCCCCACCGTGACGTTTTTCCCATGCTCCCTGCTGGCCATCAGGAGAAGAATGTCATAGTAGCTGACAATACCCAATACATCATCGTCTTTTGCAACTATGATACTATGGATTCCATGCTTCCTCATCTTCTCCACTGCATCATGAACGGTGACTTCCGGCTCTATGGTTATGACATTCTTCGTCATCAACTCCTCCACCTTCCACTCACCCTCCTGACTTCTCATCAGCTTTACCAGGTATTCTATCGCCTTCATTTTAAGTGATATTATTCATTTAGTTTTTCAATCCTTTTATCAAGGTCTGTCATACAGCTCGCTATCAGGGTCGACAGCGAGGTGAATTTAGTCTTGCTTTTGACCTGCTTCGAGACTATGCTGAGAATTGCCTCGCAGCCCGCACAGGCCAGCGGGCATATATCTGCATCGGCTTTGTCCGCATTTTCAACCTTCCTCTTTGCAATCTCTATTGCCACCTTACCCTCTGAGCCGGCCCCGCAACAATCCGTTGCTTCAGGCATCTCGACATACTCTGCCCCCAGGGCGTTTGCAATCTCCCTGTAGAGCTCGTCCATCTTAATGCCCGACAGCCTCCTGAGGTGGCACGAGTAATGCCCTGTAATCTTGGAGCCCTTCGGGAGCTTCCGGTCTACCAGCTTATCGAACTGTTCGTTCTTTATCAGCGCATACAGGAACTCCATGATGTTTATGGGCCTGAAACCCCGTGCCCTGAATTCGGGAGAGTCACCCATGAAGTGAGTGCATGCCCCGCATGTAAAGAACACGTCCTTTATCCCAAGCCTTGTCATCTGGTCCAGGTTGAAGATAAGGCATTTATTCTGGTTCTCAAAGTCCCCCATCACCATGGAGGCATAGCCGCAGCACCTCTCGTTCGGGAGAACCGTGTACTCCCTTATGATTCCCTTCTCCACTGCCCTCTCCAGGATTACATAGGTTGCGAGCCTCATCTCCTTCAATAGCCTTGAGGTTGTGCACCCTTCAAAAAATATAAGCCGTTCCGGTATCTCAAACTTCTCCGCCATTTTTTTCATTGGATTCGGATTTTTCCTCAGGTTTTGATTCCTCCTCACCGGGGTTTTCTTTCACCATGGATTCAGCAGGTTTTGATTCCTCCATTTCCATCTCACACTTTTTCTCCCCCTCCGGCTTTGCGAACCCGGCCTCTCTCTCGGCTGGAATTTCCCTCCTTTTCGGTTCGGGGGGCGTTTCCCCGAAAAGATTTGCTTTTGCTGTGAGAAGCGACATCTCAGCCTCGGGAATTTGAGTCTTAAGCTGGGCCTTCATCGGCTTGTCCTCTATTGGATTATAGAATTTCCTGAGCCGTGTACTCTTGGTTACCCAGTCCCATGGAAGGCCCGTCTTCTTACCCTCGAATCTTCTGATAACCGCCTCATAGGTTCGCTGCATCTTTGGGTTGGGAATTTCTTCCATGTATTTTATCGTATCCCTGCCGAATATGTCCTCCATCTCTGTTGCTACTATACCCGTTGTCTCCTCGTCTGCTCCCAGCTTTCTCGGACAGCGCTCCATGCACGCGGCGCAGGAGGCGCATAACTCGGCGTTTCCCTTCAGGGCCATATCGTATTTGCCGGACTTTACGGCAACCATTATGTCCTTCGGCCCTGCATAGTTGTCGTGGGCCCGAATTACGGGACATACGGCCCTGCACTGCTGGCACTCCATGCAGAGGACGGCGGCCCCCTTGTCCCTGAGAACCATGTACAGTATCATGGCTAACGGAGTCAGTATCAGCATGGATGCTATTCCCGATGTTATGAACTGGTATGCTATCATTTTACGGAAACTTCAATATCTTTATTGGACATGCATCAACGCAATCCATGCACTTGATACATTCGGGGTCGTTTATTTTTTTGCCCTCCTGGATGTACTTTTCAACTACGAGGACGTCCATAGGGCATGCCTTGTTGCACATGAAGCATTTTGTGCAATCCTCCTTCTTTGCTCTGATTCCAAAAAGGTGGAACCTGGTAAAGAGTGCGAAGAACGCTCCTAAGGGGCAGAGATAGGAGCACCACGTCTTTCTTCCGTAGAAGAGGACGATGAACAGGGTCACTATAAAGACGGGAATCGAGAGGAAGATTATATGCCCCGTAAGTCCCTTTAATACGGTGCCTGCAGGACAGAATTCGCAGAAGGCCTCCTGCGACGTCATAAAGGAAAGGATTAGGAAACCTATGAGTATCGCATACTTTATGCCTGGGTCTTTAAGCTCCCTCGGGAGATGAAGCTTCCCCCTAAACGGGCTTATCCCCTCTATATAATCGAGCATGGTTCCAAACGGACAGAACCAGCCGCAGAATATCCTGCCGAAGAGTATTGCAAGGAGTACGAAGGCCCCAAGGATGAGTACGGAAGGGACAAAAATTCTCGTCAGCCCCTCCATGAAGTACGTATCCGTGCCCATATCAAACCTGTTAGCGAACAATGCCTGTAGGTGCCACATTGGATCCAGCCAGCAGACAGAGAATGCCACGCTGTATACCAAATAAGTTAGGACCATGACTAGAATCAACACCAGGACCTGACTAGCCTTCCTGAGTTTCTTCTGCGTCACCCTATTATTCTCCTTCTTTGGTTTTTCCTTCTCTTCATCCATCTTAATTCAGCGTGTGTTTTTCCCTTTCTTCGAGATCACTATTCAGCAAATCTATGACCCTTGTCGGGCACCCCTGCAGGCACAGGCCGCACTTATCCCAATCGAATTCATCTTTCTCGGGGACCCATGACAGGCATATGCTTTTGTCAATCTGGGGGAACCCGTGCTCGTCGAGAGATATTGCATCCACGGGGCATCGGTTATCGCAGAAGTAATCTCTCGGACACTGGGCATTGAATTTACTGGCATCTTTTTCCACCAGCAGGAGACCAAGACCCAGGACTGCCGCTATAAGGAAGAATACTGCAATCTTCCCCTTCTTCTTGGTTCTTGTTACCTCTGTTATCCTTGTCATCCTACGTTACTATCAAATCGGTTGGACACCTGCTGGCACATAAACCGCCCTCGATGCATTTATCGTAATCTATCTCGGGAATTATTCTCCCGTTGCTTTCATCATCCCTTATCAACACCTCTATTGCTGCTGCAGGACAGATGGCTATGCATCTCTTACCCATGAGGCATCTCTCAACCCCGAAGTTTCTACCCTCCCTTTCTGCATCCTGCAATATCTCCAGGAACCTGAGCGACTGTTCGGCCTTTTCGATATCCTTTATCACATTGCCTTCAAAGCTCGCCACGAAGCTGGGCATCTCGTCCTTGTTTATGGCGATATTTCCATTGACCACCCTCTTCATCTTCATTACGTGATTTCCATCAGCGTCATAGGCATAGACTGCAAGGAACTCGCCTTCGTACTCGTTTGCAACATGCGAGGCAAATTTTACTAGCAGACCATCGTTGGTTATTTCCATCTTATAATCAGTATCTGAGAATGCCTCCCTGATTATCGGCTTTCCCTTTCTCACTAGCTCAGCCCCTTCGCCAAACATGTTCACGTAGGAGAGGGCCACCAGGATTGCCATTATGGCTAAAAACATTACGAGATTCTTCTTATCCATTTTATCTTCCGTTGAATTCCCCGTCCGATTTGAGGTCTCTTATTGCATTGGTTACCGGCAGGCCTATTGGACACAGGCTGTCGCAGTACCCGTCTATCGGGTCGAATTTCGCGGCGTCCTTGACCCTGAGCTTCCTTGCCCAGACCACCATGTCCGGGCTGAATTCCTCATGGGCCTCCTCGGCCGTCATCTTTTTCCCGTCAACCTCCACCAGCATATCTCTGTCGGTTTCATAGGCCTCTTCCACTGTGAGCTGGAGATTCGTTGCACTCATATAAAGATTGGGGTTGTTCGTTGCCGATGCCGCCACAAAAAGCGAAACGTCATAGCCCAGAGGGCACTTGAGGTTGCATGCCTTGCACTGGTAACATGTGAGAGCCCATGGATGCCCTGACATGAAGCCGGTAAAAACCAGGGCTCCAAGAATTAATGCCGCTATCATGAACATCCCAACGTTGAATTGCCTCAGTCTCTTTTCCATTTTTATGATAGTGAGTGGGAAAACCCACACCTTTTAAGGGTGGGATATTTCGATAAAGTCGAAATAAATCACGTTCCGAAGGAACGTCATTTGAGAGCGAACCACAGCAAAAATATACGAAATAAACAAAATAAACGCTGAGTTTGTATTACTGCTCCTTTGCGCTAATATATCTCTATGGAGTTGAGGAGCTACAACTTTAGGTTGTATCCTTCCAAGAAGCAGAAGGGTAGATTGTTTTCTCAGTTTAATCTGTGTTGTGAACTCTACAACATTCTTCTTGAGAGATGTAAAACCACCTACAAAACCAAGAAGGTTTCGCTTCATAGCAGGACATCGCTTAACAATATAATCAAAGAAGCCAAGACTTCTGATTCTAAGTTTACAAGTGCTCACTCCCAAGTTCTCCAGAACTGCTCCGACCGACTTTCTAAAGCCTATACAAACTTCTTTCGCAGGGTCAAGGAGAAGAAGCAGGGTAAGGGAGTCAAGACCGGGTTCCCTCGCTTCAAGAAACGGGTTAAGAGCATCACCTATCCGCAGTCTGGGTTTAAGTTGCTTTCCGATAAGCGGCTTCATATTTCCAAGGTAGGCAATATCCCCTTCATCCTGCACCGGCTTCCGAGAGGCAAAATCAAGACACTGACCATCAAGCGTAACCGTGCCGGGCAGTGGTTCGCCGCGTTCTCCTGCGAGGTCGAATCGTCCAAGAGAACTCATCCGCATCCTGACACTAAAGTAGGCATTGACGTGGGCATCGAGAACTTCGCCACCCTGAGCAACGGGGAAGCAATCTCTAACCCCCGATTCCTTGTCGAATCCGAGAGGAAACTCAAGAAGCTCCAGAGGAGACTGAGCAGGAAGAAGAAGGGTTCTGCCAACCGGGGGAAGGCCATCTATAAGGTTGCCAAGTGCCATATCCACATCGCCAACCAGAGAACGGACTTCCTCCACCAGACCAGCAACATAATCACTAAGAGATACGGCTTCATCGGCGTCGAGACCCTCAACATCAACGGAATGCTCAAAAATCATTGTCTTGCTAAACATATCGTAGATGCGTCCTGGGGTAAGTTCCTTGATATGCTGTCTTACAAGGCTGAGAGTGCTGGAGGACAGTTTGTTAAGGATAAGCCCTTTGCCCCGACATCCCAGACGTGCCCCAAATGCGATAGGAGAGTTCCTAAAAAGCTCTCTGACCGAGTCCATAAATGTAAATGTGGCTATGTTGTTCATCGTGATGTTGCCTCTGCGAACGTAATATTAAATGATACCGCTGGACGAGCGGGAATCTCTGACGCCTGTGGAGATTTGACCTCTACCTTTGGGTATAACGGCCCATCGGCAAGTCGGGTCGCTGAAGCAGGAACTACATGCGATAGTCCTCAACTCCATTGAATCTATCGCTGGAAGCCCACGTGCTTTAGCCGTGGGAGGATGTCACGAAAATATGTACATCAGAATCCCTGTGACCAAGCCACCAAGGATTCCCCCCATGTTAAACGGGTCCTTTATAATGCCTATATTGAACATGATTCCTGTCAGTATTCCTGCCCCTACCATCAGGCCGAGTCCTTTTAATTCTGTGTCGTCCATTCTAGAGTATCGCCATCATAAGGCCCACTACGAGGCCCCCAAGCAAACCTCCCTTGTCGTAAAATTTATATCCTAGGGAGATGTTTATTATGGCTCCCGATAAGATTCCTACCCCTATCGATATCGTGAATAGTTCAAATGCCATTTTTTAGATGAACCCCACCGTGCCTATTATCAGCACAGCCGTCCCTGTCCCTATCATTATCCCAACCTGCTGCGGCCTTCCTGATATTCCTATTGCAGTGCCCAGATTGCCCTCACCGATTCCGCCGATACCCCCCAATGGAGACGGACCGCAGGAAGCAGCCGCATTGATTATGAACCCCACCAGCACCAGTGGAACTATCCATACATTCCCTGTTATCTCACTGACCTTCAGGCCAAAGAGGAGAATGCCCGGCATCAGGGACATGGCTATTATCCTGCCGCAGGGCATGGGCAGTATTGTCGGGATATTCGCAAGGATGACAATAACGCCTATGAAGCCAAGGGGCGTGCCTGCCATGACCATAAGAATCTGAATCAGGACATCGAAGCTGCCAATTGCCACAAGAGCCCCCGCAATTATAAAGCCGGATATCATGGCCATTATGGGGTGAAGGATTACTCCCCCTATGAGGTCCTTTATCGATACCCTGCTGACTAACATTATAACCAGCACGAAGAACACGAGGATTGTCTGTATTGGAATCGGCGGCCTTGCTATAAACACGATGGCAATGCCGACCATGAAGAAGAAAAACGAAAAATAACCGGACTTCGGAATCTCCACCCCGCTTTCCTCCTTATTGTTCTCCTCTCCTGCCTCCTCCCCGGACTCCTCCGCAAGGAGCTTTGCAGTTATGGATTCATTGGGAAGAATCTTATAGACAAATCTTACTGATATCATTACAACTGCCGTTATCAGCATAATGCCTATCTGCTGAGCATTTATGAGAGAACCGAGAGGGTAACCGCCCATCCCCTCGCCAATCATCCCGATACCTCCAAGCGGTGAAGGGCCGCAGGAGGCGGCAGCATTGACGATGAAGCCAAAGACGACTATGCTCGCAAGAAGCGTATCCTTCTTAACCTTTGCCAGGGTGAAGCCGAACAGAATTGCCGCCGGCATTAATGCAGCAGCGAGAATTCTTCCGCAGGGCATCGCAAAGATTGTGGGCATGTTTACCAGGACAACGACAGTCCCTGTTAAACCGAGCGGCGTTTTCGTCAGCCTCTCCAGGAGACTAATAGCGGCCTTGAAGGCCCCTGACGCCTCCAGTGCCCCGGCGACAAGGAAACCGCCAATTAATGCCGTAATGGGGTGCAGGAATATATTCGCCATCAAATCCTTAATCCCTATGGGTGTGCCGAAGAGGAAAGCGATAATAACTAATACAAAGGCGGTCAGAACAAGTGCCGACTGCACGGGCAGTACGTCCTGTGGAATCCATCCCTTAAGAGAGGCTATCAGGACTCCAAAAAACATCACTAGTCCAATGAGCCCCAACACATCCAAGCCAAAGAGCATCATTTTAGTCTGAATTATGGCGGATTGTTAATTTACCAAGCTTCTGTGCAATGCACCTGGAACCGACCGTTGTTACCCCCACCCGGTCCCCCACTTTTACCTTATCCATGCAGAGGGAGCAGGGACTTATCTCCGCGTCAACTACCGATTTATCATCCAGCTTTATCTTGATGGGGAAGGCAAGCCTGCCCGAATTCTCGGATATCTGGCAGGAGTTGCAGTCCTTGTAGATTCCGAGAACGTTGTCAGCCTCACCATCTAGACCGAAGGCAACCACGTGGCCCACGTGCTCCGGCAGGAGGAAGGTGCGCATATTCATGACTACAAAATAGAAGGCCAGCAGGATAAGGCCAACCAGTATGCCACCGTTAATAAGATTTATATAATCTACATACATTCTCTATCTAACAGTTTATAATGAAAAATCATTATAAAATCTATAGGAACAGCTTAATAAATCCTATCTTTTCCCTCTATAGTCTTCGATCGCCTTATGAAGGCCATCGGCAGCAAGATTGGAGCAGTGCTGCTTTATTGGAGGGAGGCCCTCCAGAGAATCAGAAACGTCCTTCTTTGTAATCTTCATCGCCTCGTCCAGCGTCTTTCCCTTGGCAAGCTCGGTTATTATGCTGCTGGTTGCAATGGCAGCGGCGCAGCCCATGGTCTTGAACTTTATGTCTGCTATCCTATCATCCTTGACCTTGATATAGATGTACATCACATCGCCGCAGACCTTGTTCCCTACCTTTCCAATCCCATCGGCATCGGAAATCTCGCCCATGTTCCTGGGATTGTTGAAGTGGTCTATGACCTTGTCGCTATACATTTTTCACGAAGGGACTCATCTTCCTGAGCCCGTCGGTCACCTCCCTGAGAGATTCTATCGCAAACTCTATTTCTTCCATCGTATTCTCCTTTCCCACGGTAATCCTGACGCTTCCGTGAGCCTCCTCAGGCTTTAGGCCTATTGCAATCATGACGTGACTGGGCTCCAATGAGTGGGATGAGCAGGCCGAACCCGTCGATACTGCAATGCCCTTCTGGTCCATCCGCAGGACTATGGACTCGCCCTCAATATGCCTGAATGAGAAGTTTGCATTGTTGCACAATCTATTCTCCTTTGGGCCGTTCAGCCAGGAGTCGGGGAATTCTCCGGGGATTCCGGCAATCAACCTGTCCCTCAACCCGGTCATGTGCTGAATCTCCTTCTCCCCTGTGACCTCCGTCGCCTTCGCAAAGCCGACTATGGCGGGAATATTCTCCGTCCCGCCCCTCTTGTTGAATTCATGGCCGCCGCCGTGCTGCCACGGGATGATTCTCGTCCCCTTTCTGACAAACAGAGCCCCCACCCCTTTTGGCCCGTAAATCTTGTGGGAATTTATCGTGACAAGGTCGAGATTATGTTTCCCCACGTCCAGCGGAACCTTTGTAAAGCTCTGGCAGGCATCGGTATGGAAATAGACGTCCCGCTCGGAGCAGATTTTTCCTATTTCCTTGAGATTCTGGATTGTTCCCACCTCATTATTTCCGTGAATTATCGAGACGAGAACCGTGTCCTTCCTGATGGAATTCCCCAGCACCTCAAGGTTGACGAATCCCTCCCTGCCAACGTCCAGATACTCCACCTCGAACCCCTCATTCTCCAGCCACTTGCAGGAATTCAGGACGCAGTCGTGCTCAATTTTTGATGTTATGATGTGCTTTCCCTTCTTCCTGTTCGCGAATGCGACCCCTTTCAGTGCAAGGTTATTGGATTCGGTCCCTCCCGAGGTGAAGACTACCTCATCAGGGCCGGCGCCCAACTTCTCGGCTATCTTCCCCCTGCTCTCCTCCAGCGCCTGCTTCGCATCCCTTCCAAAGGAGTGCAGTGACGAGGCATTGCCGAAGTTATCAGAAAGAAAAGGTTTCATAGCCTTCCTGACCTCCAGATCCACCGGAGTAGTTGCCGCATGGTCCAGATAGATTCTTTTCATTCTATGCGATCTCAAGCATCCTGTCGACTGCCTGCTTTGCCTTAACTCTGATTTCCTCAGGCACTTTGACCTCGTATTTAACATCCTCCAGGGCCCAGAGCACCTTCTCAAGGCTTATCTTCTTCATGTTCGGACAGACAGCCAGCTCCGAGGCGGGATAGAATTTCTTATCCGGGTTCTCCTTCCCGAGCCGGTGGATAATTCCGGTCTCTGTACCGACGATGAATTCCCCGGCATCCGACTCCCGCACATACTTGCACATCCCCCCTGTTGAGAGAACCTCATCGGCAAGCTCCACAACATCCGGAATGCACTCTGGGTGCACAATCACCTTTGCCCCGGGATGAAGCTCCTTCTGCTTTTTTATGTCCTGTGGTGTTATCTTCACATGCGTTGAACAGGAACCGTTCCATGGTATAATCTTTTTCTCAGTGTGCCTGGAGACGTAGTCTGCCAGATACTTGTCGGGGACGAAGATAACCTCATCTCCCTCCAGAGAATTTATGACCTTGATGGCATTGGTTGACGTACAGCAGATATCCATCTCTGCCTTTACATCGGCAGTAGTATTAACATAGCCGACTACCTTTGCATCTGGGTGCTCCGCCTTCAGTTCCCTCAGGCCATCAGCGGTAATCATGTCAGCCATGGGGCATCTGGCATCTATGTCGGGCAACAGAACCTTCTTGTCCGGCGATAGGATTGACGCAGTCTCGGCCATGAAATGCACTCCGCAGAATACAATAACCTCGGCTTCGCTCTCTGCGGCCTTCCTGCTGAGCTCCAGCGAATCCCCCAGGTAATCCGCAACGTCCTGCACCTCGCCGGGCTGATAGTTGTGGGCAAGGATAATCGCATTCCTTTCCTTCTTCAGATTCTGAATCTTCCCCACGATATCTGATTGAGCCATCCCATTATCCATAGTGCATCTGAGACATATAAATAATATCGTTATGAT
>JAHIKS010000146.1 GCA_018897475.1 Candidatus Altarchaeota archaeon | reverse complement strand
TTGCGAATAATTCTAATTATCTTGGTGGGCAGCTTCCTGCTTATTATGAAGGTGGGGGTGCGACTCCCATGGTTGTATATCAAGGTTCGGCAGCAGATGTAGATTGGTGCACACCAACAGGAGCCAACGGCTGCACTACTCTATGTAGCAATCAAGGCGGTAAGACATGTGCCTTTGAATATGAGTTAACCTCGAATTATGTTAAGGGTATGAGAGCCTGTACTACTGGTACATGTGCTTCTGATACCTACTGTGCTTGCTATAGCTAAACCTAAACCCAATTGGCTTTTAATGGCTCCAATAGGTGCGTCTGCTGGCCATAATGCAAAAATCCATCTCTGGAATTCTCACCTACTTTTAACGCCTCTCCAATAGTTAAGTGTTCCGAACAGTAAACACTTCGGCGGATTTCCCGCCAACTGTTCCGAACAGTAAACACATGATAAAATGGGCTTTCTTGATGGCATTTTTGGCTCCAGAAAGGATGAAAGGCTGGACGGGCTGGAGAAAAGGATGGACAGAGTTGAGTCCCTGCTTGATGAGGAATACTCTGCCATCAGGGAAACGGAGGATAAAATCCTTGAGCTTCTCTCAGAGCCGAAAACGACTGATGAAATGGCAGCAACAATAAACCTGGGCAGGAGCAGAACTTCCTTTTTGATAAACAAGCTCGAGAAAGAAGGAAAAGTGAAAGAAAAAGAGAAGAGGGGTAAGGAAATAGTTTACGTAAAGGTTTAACTCTACTTCCTCTCAATCATCTTATCCAACCTGCCGCCGGGCCTCATCATCGGGAGGACGTGCTCGTTTGTATCTACAACAATGTCGACTATGAACGGGACATCTGACTTTGTTGCCGCTACCAGGGCCTCGTGGATTTCAGAGGGCTTCTCGACTCTTATGCCTTTGGCGCAGTATGCTTCAGCAAGCTTTACGAAGTCCGGGACCTTTCCAAGGCACGTGTGGGACCTTCTGCCCCCATAGAATAGGTCCTGCCACTGCATGACCATGCCGAGGTAGCCGTTGTTCATCAGGACGACTGATACTGGAATGTCTTCTTCTATGCAGGTGGCCATGTCCTGTCCGGTCATCTGGAAGCTGCCCTCGCTGCCTATGTCTATGACCTTGCAGTCGGGCCTTGCGACCTTTGCACCTATTGCATAGGGGAAGCCCGCTCCCATGGTTCCCAGCCCTCCGGAGGATATGAAGTGCCTCGGGCTCTTTATATTGAGATAGTGGGCTGCCCACATCTGGCACTGCCCGACCTCTGTTGTGATTATGGTTTTACTATCGATGATTTTGTTGACCTCCTTCATGACCCTCTGCTGTTTGATGGGAGTGGTGTCATAGTCGTAGATGGGAGCGAACTCCTTCTTGAATTTCTGGACCTTCTTCTCCCAGGCAGTGTTCTTCTTCTGCTTCATCTTCGCTACAATCTTCAGGAGGTTCTGGAGAACGAGCTTTGCGTCTCCCACCACAGGAATGTCAACCTTGACGTTCTTGCCGATTTCCGAGGGGTCGATATCCACCTGAATCTTCTTTGCTCCCGATGCGAAGGTGTCTATCTTGCCGGTAATCCTGTCCGAGAACCTGATTCCTATGACAAAGAGTACATCGCATTCTGTAACCGCCACGTTTGCGGCCTTCCTGCCGTGCATCCCGAGCATTCCAAGGGAGAGCGGGTGGTCCTCGGGGAAGCAACCCTTGCCCATGAGGGTTGTTGTAACGGGAATGTTGAGGGACTGTGCCAGCTGCAGCAATTCCTTGCTTCCGCTTGAGAGAATTACCCCTCCCCCGGCGATGATTACCGGCCTCTCGGCGTTCATGAGGGCATTTGCAACGTCCTTGAGCTGCTTTGCATGGCCGCCGCTTCTCACGACCTTGTAGCCGGGAATATCAACGTCCTTTGGGTAGGAGAACTTCTTCAGTTCCTTCTGCTGGATGTCCTTAGGTAAATCAATCAGAACGGGACCGGGCCTTCTGGTGGAGGCTATCTTGAACGCGGCCTTTATGGTATAGGGGATGTCGTTGACATCAATAATCTGGAAGTTGTGCTTCGTTATGGGCATGGTTATGCCGATTATGTCGGACTCCTGGAAGGCGTCGTTTCCTATGAGGTGGACAGGCACCTGTCCGGTGAGTGCAACTATGGGTGTAGAATCCATGTGCGCATCAGCCAGCCCCGTAACGAGGTTTGTTGCTCCCGGCCCTGAGGTGGCCATGCAGACACCCACCTTGCCGGATGCTCTTGCGTATCCTTCTGCAGCGTGGGCCGCGCATTGCTCGTGCCTCATGAGAATGTGCCTGGGACCGTGTTCATAGAGGATGTCATATACCTCCATTATCGCCCCGCCCTGAATACCGAAAATGTGCTCGACTCCCTCCTCTTCGAGGGACCTGACAATCGCCTTAGAGCCTTTCATCCTGAGTTCTAATATATTTGGAATGGTTTTATATATGTCACGCTCTCCGCATAACCCAAACCTTCCGGGTCAGGCTCTTGTGGACGTAGATGGAGAATTCCCCGGCGACGGAGAACCCCCCGGATTCCGGAGTGAATTTATCGGGCATCACAACGACGAGGTATTTATCCTTCTCCAGCAGCCTTGCAGCGGCTGAGATGAACTGGTTGTAGAGCTTTTTCGTGTCCTTCTCGCTCGTGAAGGATGAGCGGCCGTAGGGCATGTCAGTGACTATGGCGTCGATGCCGGTGAATTCCTCAGCCAGTTTCAGAGCGTCGGTCTGCTTTATCTCCCCTTCGAGACCAAAGTGCTTCAGGTTCTTCATGCTGCCCTCGACCATGTCCTCGTCGATGTCGGAGCCACTGGCCTTCATCCCCATGAGGCCGGCCTCTATCAGAATTCCCCCGGTCCCGCAGAAGGGGTCAAGGACTGTGTCGCCCTTTTTTACCCTTGCAAGATTTACAAGTGCCCGGGCAATCCTCGGGTGCATGGAGGTGGGGTGGAAGTATGGCCTGAACTGCGGCTTCCTCTTTTCGAAGTCCCTGCCGAGGGGAATAACAATGGCTGCAAGATATTGCTTACCGGTCTTGAACAGAGGTATGCTGAACTCCGGTTTTTCAAGGTCGATTCCGAAGCCCTTTTCTGTGAACATGGCGCCGAGCTCCTTCTCCAGAGGGAGCGAGCCCCTGACTGCGATTTTTGAGTTGGGTGGAATCTTCTCTGCAACGAGGTCTGCCATCTCCTCCAGGCCGTGGAACATGCCGACGAATTCCCCGGCAAGCTTTGTTAGAGCGAGTCTGTGGAGAAATTCTTCGCTGTTTGTCTTTGCATCTATGACTAGAATTCTATCTTTGTCGAACTCGACCAGGACTTTGGATTCGATTCCCTCGCCCTCCATGACCGCGAAAATTTCCGCCCTGGGCAGTGAAGGGTGCTCCCCCGATAATCGAAACAGGATTTCCATGGTGAGTTTTTTAATGCTGGGTTATAAGTATTGAGGGTTGCCGGCGCCTATATAGCCCACGAGAAACTTATATAGGCTGGCTTTAATCCACACGCTATAATACTATACTATCCGGGAGTAAAATTCGGGATAACTGCGACCATGGCTGGAAAGAAAGAAAAGTTTATACTCTGGTTCGACGAGGTGGGTATTAAAGACGTCCCGCTTGTTGGGGGAAAGAACGCCTCCTTGGGGGAGATGATTCGCTCCCTGGGCGGAAAGGGCGTTAAGGTCCCCAACGGCTTTGCTGTTACCGCCTATGCCTATCGCTATCTTCTTGAGCATGCGGGGATTCTGGACGAGATAAAGCAGATTCTGTCCGACCTTGACACCCATGACATGCATAATCTGCAAGAGCGGGGCAAGAAGGTCAGGGAACTGATTAGGAACAGTGAATTCCCTCCCGAGCTGGACGAGGCGATTCGGAAGGCCTACGCTGAAATGCCCAAGAAGCTGGGCTATGAGGAGGAGCCGGACGTTGCTGTAAGGAGCAGCGCAACGGCGGAGGATTTGCCTGATGCATCATTTGCCGGGCAACAGGAGACCTATCTGAACATAAGGGGTCCCGATGCCCTGATAGATTCCTGCAAGAAGTGCTTCGCCTCCCTGTTTACCGACAGGGCGATTTCCTATAGGGAGGATAAAGGGTTCAATCACTTTGACGTATACCTCTCGATTGCGGTCCAGAAGATGGTGCGCTCGGACGCGGCCTCTTCTGGCGTGATGTTTTCCATCGACACCGAGTCCGGGTTCAAGGACGCCGTCTTCATAACATCTTCTTACGGCCTTGGCGAAAACGTCGTCCAGGGTGCTGTAAATCCCGACGATTTCTATGTCTTCAAACCGACTCTGAAGGAAGGTAAGAAGCCGATAATCGGGAAGAAACTGGGTACCAAGAAGATAAAGATGATATATGCCAAGGAGGGGACGGAGAACGTGGACGTTCCCGAGGAGGAACAGAATAAATTCTCAATAAGTGACGAAGAGGTTCTCAAGCTGGGGGAGTGGGCCTGCGTAATCGAAGACCATTATGAAAAGCCGATGGACATCGAGTGGGCCAAGAACGGGGATGGAAAGTCATTAGGGACAGGAGAGCTGTTCATAGTACAGGCCAGGCCCGAGACCGTGCATTCGCAAAGGGACGTCTCGATGATAAGGACCTTCGAGCTGAAGGAGACAGGCAAGGTGCTGGTCGAGGGGCAGTCAGTAGGGGAGATGATAGGCCAGGGCGAGGTGAACAGCATAGAGTTGGCCGAAGACATTCAGAAGTTCAAGAAGGGCCAGGTCCTGGTTACGGACATGACCGACCCGGACTGGGAGCCCATAATGAAGATTGCCTCAGCTATTGTCACGAATAGAGGGGGGCGTACATGTCATGCCGCCATAGTGAGCAGAGAGCTTGGAATCCCATGCGTCGTTGGAACAGAGAACGGCACAGACGTCCTGAAGACAGGTAATAGGGTAACGGTAAGCTGCGCCGAGGGCGAGGTAGGGAAGGTCTATGATGGCCTTCTAAAGTTCGAAATCATCGAGATAAACCTCAAGGAGATGCCAAAAACAAGAACGAAGATTATGATGAACGTCAGCATTCCCGACAAGGCCTTCGTGGAGGGCCAGATTCCCAATGACGGGGTGGGGCTTGCGAGGGAGGAGTTTATAATCAATTCCTATATCGGGATTCACCCCCTCGCTCTGATTCACTATGATGAGTTGAAGGGAAGGAAAAACAACGACGAGAAGATTGCCGAGGTTGTTAATACGATAGATGAGAGGACGAGGGGCTATGACGACAAGACGGAGTTCTTTATCGACCAGCTCGCGCAGGGCGTCGGAAAGATCGCGGCCGGCTTCTATCCGAATGATGTCATTGTCAGGCTCTCGGACTTCAAGAGCAACGAGTATGCCAACCTGATTGGCGGCTTCCTGTACGAACCGGAGGAGAGCAATCCGATGATAGGCTGGAGGGGCGCCTCCCGTTACTATGACGAGGATTTCAAGCCCGCGTTCGGGCTGGAGTGCAAGGCCATTCTGAAGGCAAGGGAGGAGTTCGGCCTGACGAACATAAAGGTGATGATTCCGTTTTGCAGAACGGTAGATGAGGGTAAGAAGGTGCTGGAAATCATGAAGGAGTTCGGCCTCAACCGGGGCGAGAACGGCCTTGAGGTCTATGTCATGTGCGAGATTCCGTCGAATGTGATTCTTGCAGACCAGTTTGCCGAGATATTCGACGGCTTCAGCATAGGGAGTAACGACTTGACGCAGCTTGTCCTTGGCCTGGACAGGGACTCGGAGCTTGTAGCGCACATCTATGACGAGAGGAACGATGCAGTCAAGAGGCTTATCAAGGACGTCATAGACACTGCAAAGTCGAAGGGCAGGAAGATAGGAATCTGCGGCCAGGCGCCATCCGACTACGACGATTTTGCAACCTTCCTGGTTGAGTGCGGGATAGATTCCATGTCTTTGAGTCCAGATACTGCGATAAAGACGAAGATTAAGATTGCTGAGAAAGAGAAGGAACTGGGGATTAGTCCTGATTAGGAGCAGTAGAATTTTGCGAAGCAAAATTCCGGGGGTTGATAAGGGGGCGCAGCCCCCTTATGCTGAGAAAGAGAAGGAACTAGGTATCAGTCCCGATTGAGTTTATATCCCCATGTCCTTGACCTTTTCTAAGAATGCTTTCGTCGACTTGAGATAAGGGTCTGTTCTGTCACCACCTATCTCTATCAGGCCCTTCGTCTTGAGGTCCATTGCTGCCCGTGACATGGTCACTATGTCGACTCCCAGCTCCTTGGACGCGTCGCTCAGCTTTATGCTATTGCGGTATATCATCAGCCTGAAGAGGTTCTTTGCCACCTGGCCTCTCTGCGTCGTATCCCACGCATTTACTCTCTGCTTCTCTGCGATGCTCAGCTGGTTCATAATCCTTTTTCTCTTCTTCAAGTCCTCCTTATAGTCTATCTTCCCGCCGGTGGGTATTGCATCGGCGCTCCCGGAATAGAGAGAGTTAAAGACCTTATAGGCCGTCTCGGAGAGAAATGCAAAAATGATTAAGCCGACGCCGAATCCCATGTACCACAGGACTTCCCCCATGGGATTCAAGTCCTCCTCCTGCGCAACTGCCAGGTTGATAAGCAGTAATAGTGATACAGCGATGAATAAAAATTTCGAGTCCATCTTGTTATTAATGATTGCGCAAATTGATATAAATACTTGCTATAGGGCTGTTATAGCATCGGAAATGCCGGAGATGATGAACTGCACCGCAATTGCCGAGAGCATGAGACCCATGACCCTTATCGTGACCCTGGTTCCGGTCTTCCCTATCACTTTGTAGACCAGGTTGGAGCGGGAGATTATCAGATAGGAAAGCAGGAAAACTAGCACTATGTCCACAAGGACTATGGCCTTCTCCAGGAGCGTTCGTGCCGAGTCGAACAGGAGAATTCCAGTCGTTATGGCGCCGGGGCCCGTGAGTAGGGGGATTGCTAATGGAGTTACAGCTATGTCGACATTCTTTCCAACATCCAAATCCTCCTCCGAGGAATCGGTCCTGCTCTTCCTGCCGAATAGCATCTCAATGGAGATTATGAGGAGGAGAATCCCGCCGGCTATGCGGAAGGAATACATCTGGATGCTGAGGATATTGAAGATGAAATTCCCGGTTATCGTAAGCAGGAACAGGGTTATGGCGGCAATCATAACCGCCATCCTTACCATGGCCCTCCGGTCCCTTTCCCTGAATTTCTCCAGGAGCGGGATGAATAGAGGGACATTGCCGATGGGGTCGATTATTATGAACAGGGCGACAAAGGAGCGTATGAAGAAGGTAGGATCTATCATGTAAATATATTTGCTGCAACAGTATAAATTCTTATTCCTCCAGATACTCTTCCAGAATCTTGAGTGCACAGTACTTCCCGCACATGGTGCAGACCTTCTTGCCGCAGAGGTCCTTGTGCTTTTCCTTCACTCTGCCGTCTATACAAAGCTCGAAGATTCTGTCCCAGTCCAGCTCCCTCCTTGCCCTTGAGAGCTCGTCGTCCCTCGTTGTGTCGCCGAGCCGGACTATGTCCGCTGCATGGGCGGCAATCTTTGAAGCGATGACTCCCTCCCTCACGTCCTCGACCGTTGGAAGCCCCAGGTGCTCCGAGGGCGTGACATAGCAGAGGAAATCAGCTCCATGGATTGCGGCCAGGGCCCCTCCGATTGCTCCCGAGATGTGGTCGTAGCCCAGGGCTATGTCCGTTACGAGTGGGCCGAGGACGTAGAACGGGGCATTGTCGCAGAGCTTCTTCCCGAGCTTCATGTTCATCTCTATCTGGTCGAGAGGAACGTGGCCGGGGCCCTCGATGATTATTGGGACATCGGCCTCTCTTGCCCTCTTCGTGAGCCTGCCCAGGTTCAGCAGCTCCTGAAACTGGCACCAGTCTGAGGCGTCATGGATGCTGGCCGGCCTAAGGGCATCGCCGAGGCTGATGACAACATCGTAGTCCTTCACGATTTCGAGAATCCTGTCGAACTCGGAGTAGAGCGGGTTCTCCTGCTGGTTTCTGATGGTCCAGGCCGCGATGAAGCTTCCACCCCTGCTGGTTATGGGGATGAGCCTTTCCCCGACTCTCTCGACGATGTCCCGGGTTATTCCGCAGTGGAGGGTGAGAAAATCAACGCCGTCCTTGCAGTGCTTCTCTATGACGTCGAGTATTGAATCAGCAGTCATGTCCACCTTCTTCTCGATGAACGCCTGGTAGATTGGCACGGTGCCGAGGGGGATGTCCGTCTTTTTTAGAATCTCTCTCCGGGTGGAATCGATATCTCCGCCGACGCTCAGGTCCATTAGAGTGTGTGTGCCGGCCTCGATTGCAACCCTTGCCTTCTCGAGCTCGTTCTCTATGCCCGATGTGTCGGTGGAGGTGCCGATGTTTGCGTTGACCTTGACCCTGGTCCCCTCACCTATTGCGATGGGCTCGATGTTTCTCTCCGAGTTCTTGGTTATGACAACGGAGCCGCTCTTGACCCTGCGCTTCAGCTTCTCTTCCGAGATTCCTTCTCTCTCTGCGATTTCTTTCATATGGATTTCCAGTTGCCCGCACCGGGATTCGAACCCGAGTCGAGGGCTCCGCAAGCCCCCAGGATATCCTGGCTACCCTATGCGGGCACATAGATTATTTACATCGAATGGAGTAAGATTAAGGGGGTAAGATGCGTTCAGTGGGGTCGAGTGAGAGCGAGACCCCACAAACTCGTCCCGGGTGTCAACTGACCGTGACAGTTGATGCCAGGATACCCTATGCGGGCGTGTAAATAGAATATAGAAACAGGAAATTAAAGATGGCTATTCCCCTACTCCCAGCTCAATGCGGTTGCCTTGCTTGTCGTATGCTGCAACATCCTCCATGCTCTTGTAGGGCTGTCGCAAGATAAGGTGCACGAAGCCCGTCTTGCTGAAGAATCTTATGTCTGCCCCGGAGGGTTTGAAACTGTTGCCGGGGTGGGAGTGGACGCTGCCTATTATCGAGTAGTCGATGGGCGCCCTGTACAGCGGGGTGCTTGCGAACCTGTTACCGAATACCGTGCCGGGGATTATAAGAACCTCGCCTATGGCCTCTTTGGTGCCCCGAAGAAGTGCGCTGAACTCCTTGGGATAGACCTCTCTAGAGACGCCGAGGATGAACTCCAGAGCGTCACGCTTAATGAGAATTCCTTTCAATCTCTTTTTTCATCCGTCTCCTGTATTTGCCGTAGGGGTCCTGCGGCGAGAATCTTGCAGGTTTCGAACCGATAGCGCTTCCTCCGCAGTCCGGGCACTTGTCCTTTAGAGTATATTTCCCACAGCCCGCGCACCTGTGAATCCTTGACTTCATTTCTGCTTCTCAGGAATCTCCTTGTGGAACTCCCCCCTGCCCTGATTCTTCTCCATGTGCTCGATTCCTCTGTTGGTGGACTTGTGAAGCAGCTTCTCGGCGCTCTTGTAGTCCTCTGCCTTGACCTTCACCCTGTAGATGGGGGCTGATACATAGCTCACGTCTATCTCTTCCTTTGAGCCAGATTTCTGAATCTTGGTTAAAGAATCCCTGATTACGTCCACCCCGTCGGGAGCATGGCTTCTCAGCTCCACGAAGCCGGTAACCACAACGAACGGGGTCTTCACGTTCTTGGTGATGATGTCAAGGAGCTTTACCCTAAGTTCCTTCTTGAACCCGAGCTTTTCAATCAGCTCGTTCTCTCCCGAGATGGCCTCGAAGCCGTCGTAGGGGGAGGTATAGTCCTTGAGCTTCGAGAGAATCTCATCCTCCATGTCCTTCTTCGAGAGCTTCAGCTCCTTGGTGAGAAGTTCCATTATTCTCTTGGTCCTCTGCTTCTGCTTGACTTCGTAGAGCTTCTCCTTCCTCTGCGCGTCGTTCACTCTCCTGAGAGAAAGGTCTATATGACCCCTTTCAGGGTTCACGTTCAGGACCTTGAGAACGACCTTCTGCCCCTCTTTAACATAGTCGCGGATGTTGCGGACCCACTTCAGGGAGATTTCCGATATGTGCAGCATACCCTTCTTGTCCCCGTATTCGTCCACAGTGACGAATGCCCCCTGCTTGAAGACCTCCTTTACAGTAACCAGAATAAATTCCCCCTTTTCGGGATACGCGTCCTTCTTCGTCATGCTATAGAATGGGATTGAGTTCTTAAAATGGGTCACTGCCGGGATTTTTATTCAGGAGTAAATAACTAACCATGGATTCGAGGCCGTTGCTCGTCCTGGCTCTTTTGGTGTTTTCCGTGAGCGGGGGATGTCTGAGTGAGGGGAGAGCACGGTACTTTTGCCCCGATGGAAGAGAGGTCTCTGACAGCGGGCTCTGTTTTGCGACAGATGGCGTGTGCGACTCAGTATCCTTAATACTGGAGAACCGGAACCGCTGCAACCTGAAGGGGGTCGAGGTGACAGGTTATGTGAGCGAGGTTGATTTCAGGACGTCGGCGGCGGAAAATAATTATACGACCTTCACTCTAGGGGACAAAGGGGGGGAACTCAGCGTGTTCGCCTGGGGGCATCTAAAGATTCGAGATGGCGATGAGGTAATGGTGGAGGGAATTTTCCATAAGACAAAACAGGTTGGTAGATACTCATTCGAGAACGAGATTGAGGCGGATGTTGTCGAGGTAAAATGAGGGAAAGGTCTCTGAGAAAGGTTGCAATAGTGTGCTTCCTGGCCGGGATGGTGATGCTATTTCTTGTTTCCAGGAATCTGGAGCTGGAATCCAAACCAATGGATATAGGCGACATAACCATTGACGACCTGAACAGGGCAGTCAGGGTCTGCGGCAGGGTTACAGAGAAATTCGTGTCTGATGGCGACCATGTCTTCCTGGGGATAAGGGACGAGACCGGGGGGATAAAGGCGGCCATATTCAATGATACCGCAGAGAACCTGGCCAGATACAGGATTGATGTCTATGACGTTCTGGAGGGGGATGAGCTCTGTGTCAGGGGGGAGGTCAGCGAGTGGGAGAGGGAAATTGAGATAGTCGCGAATTGGGTTGAGATTTAAGATGTTTTTCGAGATTCTGTCACTTACCTTGCTTGGAATAACGGCGGGAATCTTTACCGGCCTGATTCCGGGGATTCATGTTAACAATGTCTGCGTTGCTCTCCTTGGCTTCGGGTCTGTGTTAATTACATACGATATTCCCACCCATGCCGTGGCATCATTCATAATAGCCATGGCGGTGACCCATACGATTCTGGACTTTATACCATCCATATTCCTCGGGGCCCCGGAGGGCGCGACAGCGCTTTCTGTGCTGCCCGGGCACAGGATGTTGCTGCAGGGGAAGGGTCTCGAGGCCCTGTATCTCACGGTTCTGGGCGGGGTCTGGGTCACCCTGATTTTTGTCATGGCGAGCCCGGTGCTCATCTGGGCCCTGCCGGTATTCTACGGGGCGATAAAATCCCACATCCACCTAATCCTTCTCGCAATACTGGCGGTTATGATAGCCACCGAGAGGAAGAACCGAAGGTGGGCATTGCTGGTAGTTATATTCTCGGGAATTCTCGGGCTGTTGCTCTGGGACAACCCCGTGGCCCCGCTGACAATCCTGTTCTTTCCTATCTTCACGGGCCTCTTTGGGATTCCCACGCTCCTGATGAGCCTGGGGGATAAGAGCATAATCCCGCCGCAGGAGAGCTGGATTGGAGTGATTGACAGGGGCCTTGTCGTGAGCGGGGTAATCAAGTCCTTCTTCTCGAGCCTGCTGGTGGGGACCCTTCCAGGGGTGGGGGCTTCTCAGGCAACGGTCATGGCCCAGGAGATAACCAGGAAGAGGGATGCCAGAGAATTCCTCGTCTCGGTCGGCGGGATAAATACCGCCGTTGCCATATTCTCAATCCTCTCCCTCTACACCATAGACAAGGCCAGGTCAGGGGCGGCAGTTGCAATAAGCAGGTTTCTTGAGAGCTTCGGACTCAACGAGCTCGTGCTACTCATCTCCGTTGCCCTAATAGCCATCTCGATCTCGTCGCTGCTTGCCCTGTTCATAGGGAAGAGGTTCCTGCATCTGATAACGAGAATCCCCTACCACAGAATATCCGTCGTTATAATCGGGATGCTTGTGCTTCTTGTCTTATTGATTACAGGGCCGTTTGGGCTGCTTGTTTTGTTTACGGCAACGTCACTGGGACTGGTTGCGCCGTTGACGGGGATTAAGAGGAGCCATCTCATGGGCGTTCTTCTCGTTCCATTGATAATATTTTACTCAGGGGTGGTCATCTGATGGAAACGGTCGTGAAGGTCGGGGGCAGCCTGTGCAGGGACCAGGGTGTGCTGGAGAGGCTGTGCGATGAGCTGAATGAGATGGGGGGAATTCTCGTCGTCCCCGGAGGGGGGGAATTCGCTGATACTGTCAGGGGGATTGACAGGGAATTCAGGCTTGATGAGAGAATTGCCCACAGGCTTGCAATCCTTGCGATGCAGCAGACCGGGGTGCTGATAGGGGAGTTCTTCAAGGGCGAGATTTTTGACTGTGCTGCGTTGCTGGATGATGAGAACCTGAAGGCGAGCTGGGACGTAACCTCGGACTCCATTGCCGCTTATATTGCGAAGGAGAGAGGGGCAAAGCGGCTCATCATCTTGAAGGACGTGGACGGCGTCTTCACGGCGGACCCGAAGAAGGGGGATGCTACAGCAGACCCGAATAAGGGGGAGGCAAAGCTGATTCCGGAGGTGACAACGGAGGAATTATCCGCGATGGAGAGCTCCTGCCTGGACAGGGAATTCCCCGGCTTTGTAAAGGACTCGGGTCTTGAGGTTTGGATAATAAATGGAAAACATCCAGAGAGAATAAAAGAAATACTGAATAACAAAAAAACGAAGGGGACGAGAATCCTATAGCTCTCCCGTCTTTACCTTCTCCTTCAGGGTTTCCCACTGCTCCTTTGTGAGGGTGCAGAGGTTGCCATCCTCGCCGATCTTTACTGATTCCTCAGAAACATCAACGATTGGGCAGCAGTCCTTCCCGGTGCAAAGATATACAACTGTCATTTTTTATCCTTTCAATATTTAGCACTCCATCTTAATAAATTACATGGCCAAAAAGCCAGGCAATCCGAATCCGAAGCTCCCGGTGTCGAAGGGTATCCCGGTTGCTGAGAGCCTGTATCTGCCGAAGCACTACGGCTCGGAGGTAAAGGACAAGGGGGGGCTGGAGAAGACCGTCATCTGGGAGGTTGATGATATTGTTGACTTCATATTCCCAAAGAAGTATCAGCCCACCTACTTTAAGGTTGCGGGCGCCTTCGTAAGGCTTATTCTCAAGGATGGAAGGGTGACGAAGAATGAGATATCCGGGTTCCTGAAGGAGACCGGCTACTCCCGCTCTACATTGGAGAACAAGATTATTCCCAAGCTCGTGAGGTTCGGCCTGCTGAAGAGGGAGAGGGAGATTGAAGCAGGGATGAGGAGGGGCAGGGCGCTGATTCTCAACGAGTCGCTGACGTTTACGAATTATCTTGAGAGGATTGCGTTCGGTTGGAATATGCTGGTTTCAACAGCGAGGCAGAAGAGGAAGGCGAAGGATTCTAAGCTGGAAGAATTTGAGTGAGAAGTTTAGTTGGGGGTTTTAACGAGAATTATAATTCTTACTTTTCAAGCTCCCGTATCCTGAGGTTGAGTTCCATGAGCTCCTTCTGGTAGCTGGACACTATCTCCCTGAAGCTTTTCTCGTCGAGCTCTCTTTTATGATATTTTGCCTTTGCCCGGTCTATGAGGTCGCTCATCTCCTCCCTTTTTTTCTTCATGTCTTTGAGCTCCTTTGGTTCCGCCTCTATCTTCTCCCAGATGCCCATCCTCAGGCGCTCCCTTCGGGACCTCCAGAGCTTGCTTATCCTGCCCATCTCGGTCAGTACCTCTTTCTTCTCCCTGCCGTGGAGCTCCTTTCTCATTTTTTCGGCCCGGGTGGAAAGCTTCTTAAGCTTTGCGGATGCCTTCTTCGCATCTGCGGCACCCTCCCCTGCCTCGGTCTCAAGCTCTTTGTGGGTTCTTGAATCACTGAAGATGATGGCTATGAGAATCAGACTAAGGAGTCCAATCATAAGCAGCAGAATTCCACCGATGCCGTTGATAGCGATTGGTTGCAGCATCTTTATTCCTTCTTTTCTTCCGCCTTCAGCAGTTCCTTGGGGGCGTGAATCTCCAGGGTGTTGCCCTTGTAGGTTACAATAAGCTTGCTGGGGTTTATGACGGTGGGAATCCCATAGATGACGCTTACGGGAATGTTCTCCTTGTCCCTTATGCCCACTACGATGCTCTCCTTGGTTGCGGAAACATCGACGTAGTCCTTCCTGGACTGGGCTATATGGGTTCTGAGTATTATCTCTTCCCCGGCGTCCTCGATGCTTGGCAAGTCAGCGAGTGCGCTGAGTTCGTCCTCGATTCCGCTCCAGTGTTCCAGCTCCTCGGCCGAACCGGTGGACTCGTACTTCCTGATTTTCGCCTCGGCGAATTCTATCAGCTTCTGGTGCTTTTTCAGCTCGTTGGAGCACCCCCTGACAGATTTGCCGATTCGGGTGTACCTGCTCCTGAACCCGATAACCAGAGATAGTAGAACGACCATGAACAGGAGGATTCCGACCAGTATCAGATCCGTGTCCGTTAGACCGTAGCTCGCAAGGAGAAGAGAATAGTTCATTCTTCTTCCTCCTCGGCTTCCTCCTTCTTTGGCTCAGGAAGCCTCTCGAGTCTCCTCACGGCCCCTTCGAGGTCGTGGGCTATGTCAGCCCCAAGGTCTGTAAGCATTACCTCCTTTATCCTGCCCTCCTTCTTGAATTCGACCAGGCCATGGCCCTCCATGGTGGAGAGTATCTTTAATGCATGCGTATAGGTGCAGTCGGTTTCCTTTGCAAGAATCGATGCGTATTTTCTTTCAGAATCCTTCAGGCTCAGCAGAATACCGACAGGTTTTTTGTGCAGAAACAAATCCATAAGACTCTTTTCATTCTCCATTATGACCACCAAAGATGTATATACTCCAATAAATATATAGGAACACATATAAATATCTTTCCCAGAGGAGTTACTTCTTAGAAGCAGGCTTCTTTTTGGTTGCGGCTGTCTTGGTTGCAGCCGTTTTGGTTGCAGCTATCTTGGTTATGGCCTTGCCAAAATCCTTCCAGTCCTTCTCGACCCTATTAACCGAGTCCTTAATCTCCTTCATGGTGTCCTTCGCGTCCACGTGCAACCTGTAGCCCGGAAGCAGTGGGTGGGGGTCATAGCAGTATGAATCCACGTCGTGCT
>JAHIKS010000145.1 GCA_018897475.1 Candidatus Altarchaeota archaeon | reverse complement strand
TCCCCCTTCCTGTCGGGCTGAGCCTGTAAGGCGGGATGAGCCCATGTCAGGAAAAGTTTGACAAGGAAATATTTTGAACTGCCTTAAGGGACTTCCGCCCCTTTAAGTGCATTTCAATTTGTGGTTTTGGCTTGTCGGTTTCTTGCGAAACCGCAAGCCCTCCCCACAAAACATATTTCCTCTACTTCTTTGTTTTTGGAGGGCTCACCCGCCATTATTTTTTTGGGCTCAGCCCGAATGTGGTTGGGTCTGTGTTGTGGTGGCGGTCTCGCTGCCGGAGGTAAAAAATGGATGCAAAAACTGAACTGGAAGGAAACTATCTCAGGCATCATCCGTCTGAGGAGGAACTGGATAGGTGCGAACAGGAATATCTTGAATGCTGTTTGATACCGAAGATGGAGGAAAGGGCGGTCAGGAAGGAAGAGGATTACCTTCCTGGCCCCAGGCCGGTGGCAAGGGTATTAACCGGGCTAAGTAGCAAGTACGTGATTAAAATTAAAGTTGAGAGGGAAGCAGGACAACGAATAATTCAGGAACTTCAGAAAATGCAAGTGGAAATATCTGATCCGTTTAACAAATTGGGTGGAGGTTAGGCACTACACAAAACAGACAGCATGCGGAGTTAGGCACTACAGGATTATAAACACTTTTCCGGTGCTCTCGCACAACCACTTTAATGTCATACGATAAAACGATAATGAATGAGTATTAAAGAAAATGCAACTCACAATTAGAGGCGCACTACCGGAACTGGAAAAAGGGGAACAGGAGCAGATAGATAATCTGATGAGAGTTTATCAGTCTGCGAAGCGGTATAGCTTCAACAGATTGCTGGAAGAGCACAATATGAACGAAGTCAGGAAGGATGTCATGGATAAGTTTGGTCTGAATGCAAGATACTCATATCCTGCAACAAAGGATGCTGAAGGAATCATTAAGAGTCAAAAGGAGCTAATCAAATGGGAAATATACGAAACTAAGGAGAAACTGAAGAAGAGCAGAAAGAAACTGGAGAAGGTTAGGGCTCCACTGAAGCGAAAGGGGATACATGCAAGAATTGATAAGCTGACCACCAAGTTAAATAGATATGAAAAACACCGGGAAGAAGGAACGATACCTAAGGTGGTATTCGGAGGTAGAGAAAATTTCATAAAACTCCAGAAGGGTGAGCTAACTAAAGAGGAATGGAAGAAACTTAGGAGTAATGCTCTCTGTTCAATTGGTGCGGAGATCGATGGTGGGAATCAAAATCTTAGAATAGAACATTTGGATGAAAATCATTTTCGGTTAAGGATTAATGTTGATACAAGAAAGTGGATATACTCCCCTATGTGGATTCCAAGCAGGTATGTCGAATATCTAAAACAGGCCATTAGGGGTAGTTATTCTGTAAGAGTTGTCAGAAGAGATAAGTATGAGGTTCATATATCCTCCGACCATCAAGGAATTGCGCTGGATTTCAGCAATGGCGTTGCTGGCTTTGACATAAACACAGACAACATTTCGGTGACTATAGCTACAAGAGACGGTAACTTCAGGGCGAGTAAAGTCTTCAAGTGCCCAGAACTGCTTTATGCTCGCTCTAACAGAAGAGACTGGCTTCTAGGGAATCTTGTCATGGGCTTTGGGACAAAAAGCTGATAAGTGGGCCTATCTGTCCAGCTTAGTATACCCTACCAGGTGGTCTATTGCTCTGGTCTGAGGGATTATGTCCCAAAGCCCTTGTCATGGAAGCTTTTAAATGGATTAAATCCCATAATGTAAAGACAGTAGCAATAGAAAATTTAAAACTTAGGAAGGCATTCGACACCAACAAAAGATACAATAGAAAGGTCTCAAACTTCATCCATGCAAAAGCTATCGGGTTAATAAAGTCCAGAGCCATAAAGGAGAAGATTGCGGTAAAGGATGTGAACCCAAAATTTAGCTCGTTCATTGGCGAGTACAAATATGCCTCAACCTATGGGTTGTCTGTTCACCAGGCAGCAGCATTCGTAATCGCTCGCAGGGCGATGGGCTACATAGAAAGAGTACCCAAAATCCTGCTCATGTTCATCAACTTCGTGAAGGAGGGAGATCCATTAGTCAAGCCGATGGAAGGACTTAAAAAATGGGGACTTCTTTACGGGGTTATGAAAAGGGTTGCTAACAGCAAGATACAGAATGTGCTCTATGCTTTCGGTTCTTCAATGGGACTGGATGACATGGAGACGGTAAACTCTGTATTACACGGTGCGATTCCGTGCCCTACACGCCGGTAATAGTGAGGCGTGCCCCTACAAGGGTTGATAAGGAACCTAAAGCATGAAATACCAGTAATATTAAATGTTATTGGTTTTTTTGAACTATAAGATGGATCTGAAAAAGCTGGGAACCAGTGCCTATAAGGAGACAAGGAGAATTCTAAGGCTCAGCAGAAAGCCAAGGAGATCCGAATTCAACGAGACAGCGAAGATTACCGGCCTTGGGATGATTGCCATCGGTTTTATAGGATTCGTAATATTTATGGTCTCCCAGATAATCCGGTAATTTTTATTGTATACATCGGAATATTATTACTCACTTCTTTTAATTTGGTGATTTAATTGATTTACGTTTTGAAGGTAACGGCGAACCAGGAAAGGGTAGTTGCTGAAATCCTCTACAGAGAGGCCAGAGCGAAGAGAAAGGAAATTGAAGGGGAGGAAACCTATGCGATCCTCTACACGACGGGACTCAAGGGATACGTTCTGGTTGAAGCGGATAGCCCTGGCACTGTGGAAGAGCTCGCAAGGAACGTTCCAAAGACGAAGGGCCTTCTCCGGCATAAGCGGGGAGACATCGAGAGCGCAGGAACCATATCCATTGAGGAGCTTAGGAGCACGCTGTTGCCTACTCCAATCGTGGAGGAACTAAACAAAGGGGACCTCATTGAACTCGTTTCCGGGCCGTTCAAGGGCGAAAAGGCCAGGGTTGCAAGAATCGACAAGGACAAGAACGAAATCACTGTCGAGCTTATAGAGGCAGCTGTTCCAATACCCGTCATTGTGAAGGGAGATGACATAAAGATTGTCAAGAAGGAAAACGAAGCAGAAGAAAATGAGTAAGCAAACCATAGAATCACTGGTAGATGGAGGGAACGCCTCCGGAGGCCCACCATTGGGCCCAGCTCTGGGACCTACCGGAGTTAATATAGGTCAGGTAGTTGATGAGATTAATAAAAAGACCAAAGACATGTCTGGGATGAAGATTCCAGTGAAAGTGATAATTGATGCATCAACAAAGACCTTCGAGATAGAGGTCGGTTCGCCCCCCACATCGGCACTAATAAAGAAGGAGCTCAACATTGAGAAGGGCGCTGGAGGCAACGACCCTGCAGGCGACCTAATCCTTGACTCTGTAATCCGGATAGCAAGGCTCAAGAAGGATTCCCTCCTCGCCGAGGATTTCAAGGGGACAGTTAAGGAGGTCATAGGGACTTGCCAGTCAGTTGGAGTAACCATAGACGGAAAGTCCCCCAAGGAGATTACGGCAGAAATAAACGAAGGGAAGTTCGATGACCGGTTAACTGCAGGGGAAACAGGGGAGCTGGCTGCCCAGCCAGAGGCCGAGAAGAAACCTGAAAAGCCACCTGAGGAGAAGGAAGAGCTCGGGGAAGAGGAGAACACAACCGAAGAATCCCAAGAGGAAAAGGCCGAAGAGGCTGAAAAGTCCAAGGATAAGAACAAGCATAAGAACAAGTAATAGAGTCATTATTAAACCCTTAATCAAAGTTAGATACTTCGATTCCGTGTACTACCACCGGGTAGGAGGAATACATATGGACAAGAAAACAATAGTCTCCAAGATAGGGGAACTGAAGAGCAAGAAGAAGGATAGGAAATTCGCCCAGTCTATGGAGATTTCTGTTAATTTCAAGGAAATTGACCTTGAGAGTTCTGATTTCAAGCTGAATCTCAACATTCCATTGCCGAAAGGGAGGGGCAGGGACGTCAATATCGGGGTTTTTGCCGATGGTGACATGAATGTAAGAGCAAAGAAGCTTTCTAAGTTCGTTCTTAACAAAGATGAACTGGAGAAATACGCCAAAGATAAGCGAAAGATGCGGAAATTCGCAGGCTCTTGTCATGCTCTTATTGCCCAGCCGGATTTAATGGCAACTATTGGTAAAAGCTGGGGTATTGTTCTCGGCCCGAAAGGGAAAATGCCTCAACCGGTGCCTCCAAATGCTGACCTCGCTCCCGTTATCGATAAAATAAAGAATTCCGTAAGAATCCGCTCCAAGAAGAACCCGACCATTCACGCTCTTGTAGGCACTGAAAACATGTCTCCTGAGGATTTAGCTGATAACACACTTGCAGTCCTCTCGGGAATAGAGAGGCAGATTCCCAAGGACAAAATCAAGTCCATATATCTGAAATACACGATGAGCGAGCCCGTAGAACTGATATAAGATTATTATCTCATACTGATACAAGATGGTAGCGCCCTGGAAACCAAAAGAGGTCGAGGAACTGGCAAAGAAGATGTCCAAGTCCAAAGTTGTGGGCATAGTTAACATAGAGGGTATACCCTCCAAGCAACTCCAGCAGATGAGAAAGAGCCTCAAGAGCAAGGCGGAGATAAGGGTCTCAAAGAAGAATCTCATCACCAGGGCTTTTGAAAAGGCCAAGCTCACGGGGATGATAGAGCATCTCAACGGCTCCCTGGGCCTTGTGTTCTCGGACTCAGACCCCTTTAAGCTGAACAAGATTATAGTGTCCGGGAAGATATCCGCTCCGCCAAAGGCGGGCAGCGTATCCCCCCATGACATCATAGTCCCGGCAGGAGACACGTCATTGCCTCCCGGCCCTGTAATCGGGGATCTTCAGCAGGCGAAGATAAAAGCCAAGATTGCGGGCGGAAAGATTGTGATTACAGAGGATTCGCTTGTTGTAAAGGAAGGTGACGTAATATCTCCCGAGGTGGCTTCCGCCCTGGCAAGGCTCGGCATAGAGCCCATAGAAATCGGCCTGGAACTCAAAGCAGCATATGAGGATGGAACAATCTATACATCTGATGTTCTGTACATCGACGATGCCGAGACACTTGAAAGAATCCGGACGGCTTATATAAATTCCCTTAATCTCGCAATGGATGCAGGGATTTATAACAAGGTTACTATTCCTTTGCTTCTAAGTGATGCCTATCGGAAGGCAATCAACCTGGCAACGAATGCCGAGATTCTGATCAAGGAGACTATAAAGACGATTCTTGCGAAGGCCAATGCTCAGGCAGCAGCTTTAAAGTCTATTATTCCCGAGCCAGCCCCACAGCCTGAGGGAAAGGCTGAGGAGAAGCCTGCCGAGGAGCAGGCAGAGAAACCAGCCGAGGAAAAGGTTGAAGAGAAACCCAAAGCTGAAGAAAAACCAGCCGAGGAAGCGAAACCCGGGCCGGAGAAGAAAGAGGAGAAACCGGCCGAAGAAAAGCCTGCCGAGGAGGAACCAAAGGCAGAGGAACCCAAGCCCGAAGAACCCAAAGAGGAAGCGAAAACTGAAGCAGAGAAACCCGCCGAAGAATCGAAGAAAGAATAAGGCTATCTATTTGGCCGACTGCGTAACCTTGTCAAATGGCCCCCACAACTTCTCGAACAAAAGCATTGAATCAAACAGACTATCTTCTCTAATAAGACCGTCTATAATATTCAGATAGAAAAGGAATGCGATAGGTACTATTATCAACGGCAGCCTGCCGATACTCATGTACGTCAGGCTCATGTGAAATGCTGTAAGGAAGAGACTCACATTAATGCTCATCTTGTAGGTAATGTCGGCCTCCCATCCCTTCTTCTTTTTCGCCATCATTAATCTATCCGAAATTTATTATAAATACAGGCAAAGATGAAATTCCTCATTGACCCCAGACAACCGGCTTGTGCGAATGCCAACCGCTACTATGAAAAGTCAAAGAAGGCCAGGCAGAAGATATCCGGGGCCAAAAAGGCGCTTGAGCAAACCCTGGCAAAGATAGAGAAACTTGAGAAGGAAAAGGGGAGATTCATGGAGGAATTTCGGGAAAAAATTCCTGAGAAGAAAGATATTAGAAAGAAGGAGTGGTTCGAGAAGTTTCGCGGGTTCCGAAGCAGCGATAATTTCCTTGTGGTTGGAGGTAAAGACGCTACAACAAATGAGATTCTCATCAAGAAGCACACGGAGAAGAACGACCTTGTTTTTCACGCTGATGTTCAGGGCGCGCCGTTCTTTGTAATCAAGAATCCTGAAGGCAAGGAAATTTCTGAATCCACTATAAGCGAAACAGCCCAGGCGGCAGCATCATATTCCAAGGCCTGGGCCTCTGGCATGGGCTCCTGCGACGTCTACTACGTAAAGCCGGAGCAGGTCTCAAAAGAGGCCCCCGCAGGTCAGCACATCGGCAAGGGGGCCTTCATGATATACGGCAAGAAGAATTTCCTCAGGGATACGCCCCTTGAGATTGGGATTGGATTTACTGCTGACGGAGAGATAATCGGCGGCCCACCGGAAGCAATAACAAAGAATTCACAGCACACCGTAAGAATCTCCTCGGGTGATGTAAAATCCGGACAGCTCGCAAAGGAAATCAAAGAATTATTAATCAAGAATTCAGCCAATGAGAAACTGAAAAAAGCAAGGCTCGAAGACATCCAGAGACTCATCCCTTCCGGTAAGGGGAGGATAATCACCTAGGCTTCAGAAAGAGCCGCCGGTATCTAATGAGGAAGAGAAGCAGGAGGAACACGCATACTGAAATCAGCACACTGTTTGTGATAATCAACATAAGCAACGTTATAATCAACGAGATAAGTTTTCCATTTGTTCCAATCTCTGAGAACCTTATCAGGACAAAGATAAAGGGAACCGACAGGACAAGAAACAGAATCGAAATCGACAGGACAACGACAGAAAACCTGAGCCCCGTTCTTACCGCTTGCGACAGCTGGACTCCGTAATCCCCTAGAATGTGAGCATATTCACCAATCATTATCAGCGAGACTGCAACAAGAAGCAGCAGCACTACGCTGACCCATTTCTTCTTGAGCGACCTGATGGAAACCCTGAAGTCCTGGCTGCTTGGGGCTGAGCCGAGCCCGAGGCAGAGCTGCAGGTAGATAATCAGGAGAAGGGCAGGATAGGCGTCGAGATAACTGAATTGATTAATAAAATTTTTTATTATTATGGAAAATGAATTTTCCACATCGATTATACCAAAATCCAGTAGATTCTCCCCCGTTATCGCGCTGCTTACATTCAGCAGAAGAATAAGGAGAATCCCGCAGCCGAAGAACGGGGCAAAGGCAACTAGCAGATTCCGGAGGAATTCGAACTCGTCCCTGCCCGGTGCGTATTCAACGTAACCCAGGTTCCCTGTCCTGGAATCCGGTCTGAATAAATTCACCCGCCTTATCTCACATCCTGTAAGCATCGCCGCTATCAGATGAGACAGTTCATGAGCAACCGTGCCAGGGGCAATAACGAGGTTGAACATGTTCTTCCTGAGGCTACCCACGACATACAGCTCAAGGAGGTCGTTGAGGGATATCTGTACTGCAAAGAGAAATGGAATCAATGCAATCAAGACTCTAGTCTCAAAGCCCTCGAGTGAATACCAGGAAACCAGGCCAAGAAGCACGAAAGAGAGTATTATTGAAATCCTGCTCATAGTTAATATTATGGCGCTGGATGAAAAGATTAAAGAAATTGAAGAGGAAATACAGAATACTTCCTACAATAAAGCAACCCAGCACCACATCGGGAAGCTGAAGGCCAAGCTGGCCAATCTAAAGGAAGAAAGCATCAAAAGGGCATCGGGCAAGGGAAGCGGCTTGGGGTTCGGCGTGAAAAAGTCAGGTGATGCAACGATATCCCTGGTAGGCTTCCCCTCCGTCGGAAAGTCAACGCTTCTCAACAAACTGACTGATGCAAATTCCAAGGTTGCTGATTATGAATTCACAACACTTAATGTAGTCCCCGGGGTGATGAATTATAAAGGCACGAAAATCCAGATTCTCGACATCCCCGGAGTCATCTCCGGAGCCGCATCCGGAAAGGGTAGAGGAAAAGAGATTATGTCCATAGTGAGGACATCCGAGCTGATTCTGATTCTCCTTGATATAAAGAAGACAGAGCAGCTGGATGCAATTCTCACCGAGCTTTATGACGTTGGAATTCGAATCAATGAAAGCCCCCCCAATATAAGGATAAGGAAGACGTCCAGGGGCGGAGTGACGGTCACCTCCGTAAAGAAGCTGAAGAACATCGACAGGAAGACCATCATGGAGATTCTCAACGTTAATGGAATTCATAATGCGGATGTCACCTTGAGGGAGGACGCCACTATTGAGAGATTCATAGACGCCACGATGACCAACAGGGTCTACATCCCGGGAGTAATAGCGGTCAATAAGATGGACCTGGTTGATAGAAAAAAATTTGTTGGAATCCTGAAAAATATCCCTAATCCAATAGAAATCTCGGCCGGGAGCAGCATAAACCTCGACAAACTGCGGGATGAAATCTTCAAAAAGCTCAATCTCATAAGAATCTACATGCGGCCCCAGGGCGGAAAGCCGGATTATGGGGAACCCCTCATCCTGGAGAAGGACTCCACAATCGAGGACGCGTGCAAGAAGATTCACAGGAGATTTCTGAAAAAGTTCCGTTATGCATTTGTCTGGGGTAAATCCGCAAAATTCGACGGGCAAAGGGTCGGATTGTCTCACAGGCTGAAGGACGAGGACGCGCTGACGATAATTACTGAGCGGTAGATTCAGACTATATTACCGGTTTCCTATCTAGGCCTTACTTCCATCTTTTCTCTCAACCAGCGAGAGGTAAATCATGTAAATAAAGACGGCCCAGGCAGCCGTGGCATAAAATCCTATTAGCTGGTGGAGGAAATCGCTGATGATGGTGAATGGACCTGGCTGGCACCCGGTATCGCAGGAACTTACCCCCGCGGAACCTATAATCGCAACCGGAAAGCCCAGAACCATTGAGATTACGGTTATGATTATAAAAAAGAGGACCACATGGCCGAGAACGTACCAGAAGCTCCCACTCGTGAGGGACCAGGACCTCTTCAGGGACTCTACGATGCCTTTACCCTCTATCACCAGCACCGGCAGGGCTGCATATAGCCTGACTGCAAGGTAGATTGCCGGTATGAATGCCGGGATGGCAAAGATTAAGGCCACCAGCAGGCCGAAGAGACCCAAAATAACGGGAGTGAATAATCCCAGCTGTGATACTATTGCCAGGATAACTGTGGGGATTAGCATAAGTGAGACAGGGATGATTGTTATAATTCCGACCGTTATCAAAAGCAGAAGATACCCTGGTAGGATTTCTATTGATTTTTTAAGAATTTCATTGACCTTCCATCTCTTCCTTTCCTGCTCGGATTTAGCAGCCCCGTAGATACATATGCTTGCATATGAGGTAAGAACCCATCCGACAACTCCTACCAGCAGGAAAAAACCTATAGTTGTCTGAATCTGTGGAATAAGGAATATGCTCAGAAAATTCCCTGAGAGAATTACTGGCTTAAAAAGTTCAGCATATTCCTCCGGGTTCGTTACCAGATTGCCAAGAATAAAATATATCGCCATAGCCGCCGCTATGTTAAGCAGGAATGCTGGAATAAAAAATAACATACTCTTTGGCTTCTTGAGCATAAATCCAAGGGAGAATCCAACTATTTCCTCAACTTTCATTCTGCTTAATTTAATACGTTCAAGAGTAAATAAATTCTATCAGAATGCTTAACGAGTTAACGAAGGTAAATATCGAGGGCAAAGAGATACTACTTCTTGGAACCGCCCACGTATCAAAAGACAGCGTCGAACTGGTCGAACAAACCATAGAGAAAGAAAGCCCGGATTTCGTTGCGGTAGAGCTGTGCGAGAAGAGGCAGAAATCCCTTGCAAACGAGAAGAAGTGGAGCGATACAGAGATTAACCGGGTTGTGAGGGATGGCAACGCCTATCTATTCCTGATGCAGCTTCTTCTTGCCAACTTCCAGCGAAAAATCGGCGAGGACCTCGGAATCAGGCCCGGGGCAGAGATGATAAAGGCCATGGAGATTGCACAGAAGAAGGGCATACCTGTAGCTCTGGTCGACAGGGACATAAACTTAACGCTGAAGAGGGCCTTTTCAATGATGTCTTTGAAGGAGAAGTCAAAGATATTCATCGACATCATCTCCGGGGCCTTCGAGGGGGATGAGGTTAACGAGGAGCTTCTGGAGAAGCTGAAGGAGAAGGACATCATAACGGAGATAATGGAGGATCTTGGCAGGGAGATACCTTCTGCAAAGGAGGTCCTGGTCGACGAGAGGGACAGATACATAGCGAACAGGATTTTGAACCTCGAGACCAGAAAGGTACTGGTTGTGGTTGGAGCAGGTCACGTCGAAGGTATTAAGAAAATTATAGAGTCCAATTCAAAATCAAGGAAGGAGCTGAATAATGAGATAGATGAACTTGAGGGAATTCCCCAGAAGAAAAGTAGGATAAAACTCATCGCATACATCATCCCCGCAATATTCATCGCCATTGTCGGCTATGGATTCTACAGCCATGGATTTTCCATGACCCTGGACATACTCTGGAAGTGGTTCCTGATTAACGGGACTCTATCGGCCATTGGCGTTCTCCTCGCGATGGGACATCCCCTCTCCGCCTTGACTGCCTTCCTTGCCGCGCCTTTTACCTCTCTAAATCCTACAATAGCAGCGGGCTGGTTCGCAGGCATTACGGAGACCTGGATAAGGAAGCCAAGAGTCAAGGACATTGAGGGTATGCTGAGGTTAAACTCAATCTCCGACTACTGGAAAAACAGGGTGACGAGAATCCTCCTCGTGATTGCATTTGCGAATATTGGCTCGTCCATAGGAACCTTCATAGCGCTGCCTTATTTGGCGGCGATGCTATAAATCAATATGGCGAAAATTCTCGGAGTTATAGGGCATCCCATAGAGCACTCCCTCTCCCCTGTAATGCATAGGGCAGCGCTGAAGGAGCTCGGCCTGGATTACCACTACGATAAATTCGAGGTAAAGCCAGAGGAGCTCGAGAATTTCGTCAGCGACGCCAGGGAGAATTTCCTTGGATTCAATGTTACGGTTCCTCATAAGGTTGGGATTATAAAATTTCTTGATAATCTGAGCAAAGAAGCCGAACTGATAGGGGCCGTGAATACTGTAAAATTCGAGAATTCCTCAGCAAAAGGCTATAACACCGACGGCCTTGGAGCATTAAGGGCCCTGGAGGAGGCGGGCCAGCAGGCCAACGGAAAAAAAGTTCTCATCCTCGGCGCGGGAGGGGCATCAAGGGCAATCTCGTTTCAGTTAGCCATGGAAGGCGCTGAGATATCGATATGCGACAAGGCAGGGGATAAGGCAGAGGAATTAGCAGCAGAGATTATGAAGAAATTAAACAAGGATGTAAGAATTCTGGATTTTCCAATTAAAGAAAAACTAGATGACTTTGATATCCTGATTAATGCAACTCCTGTGGGAATGTCCCCTAACATTGACAACAGCCCGTTGCCCAGGGAATTCCTCAACCCATCCCTCACGGTGATGGACATAGTTTACAACCCCCTGGAAACGAAGCTGCTGAAGGAGGCCAGGGAAACAGGCTGCAAGACCGTTAACGGCACCGGCATGCTTGTCAACCAGGGTGCCGAGTCCCTGAGAATCTGGCTGGGCGTTGAAGCTCCAGTAGAAACAATGAGAAACGCATTGCTGAACGAATTGAAGAAGTAGAGTTCTACTTGCTGTTCAGCACTCCTGCAGTATCGACCTCGAATATGCACTCGCCCTCTGGCATGGAAGGGGAGTCAATCAATCTGGCGATTCTCTTAGTCCCTTTACTTTTTCTTAGATACAGGCGGAAGGTGGAGTGGTGACCGACTATATGCCCGCCTATGGGCTGGGTCGGGTCGCCGAACATTATATCCGGGCGGCTCATCACCTGGTTCGTTACTACTATTGCAATATTATATAAATCAGCAAGCTTCCTCTGCAACGCATGCAAAAGCCGGTTCAGTTTCTGCTGCCTCTCGGCCAGTGTACCTCTCCCGGTATATTCTGCCCTGAAGTGCGCTGTCAGAGAATCGACAACGACAAGCCTTGTGCCATACTCTTCAGCCAGATCTGAGGCCTTATCAACCAGAAGCATCTGGTGGTCGGAATTATATGCCCTTGCGACGTGAATTCCCTTCAGAACCTCCTCAGCGTCCAGCTTTTTTGCCTCGGCCATCTGCGTTATTCTTTCAGGGCGGAAGGTATTTTCCGTATCTATAAATATTGCAGTTCCATCAAGACCGCCATCCTCCTTTGGCGTCTGAACATTAACGGCAAGCTGGTGAGCGACCTGGGTTTTACCGGAACCGAATTTTCCATACAACTCCGTAATCGCCTGGGTCTCAACTCCACCGCCAATGAGAGAATCAAAATCCTTGCTCCCGGTGGTTATCTTACCTACATTCTCCCTCTTTTTCATGAATTCCAGCCCGGTTTCGAATCCCATGCTTAGACTATCCCTTGCCGCATTTATTATCTTTACGGCAGAACTCTCTCCAAGGCCCACCTCCCTTATCTCAGAGATGGATGCTGCTGCAATGGACTCAATGCTCACATAACCCGCCTCCCTAAGCTTCTCAGCAACCTTTGCACCAACTCCGGGCAACTCATCAATCTCCATTTCAGATATTATTAGATACTAGACTTTGACGGTTTATATGCTGGTGTTACAGGGTTATCACTTTCATGATTTCTGCTGGTGTCTGCTGCTGGATTGCTAGTTTGTGTACTAGCATTACAAGCGACTCCAGCAACTGGCGGGCAACGTACCTGC
>JAHIKS010000144.1 GCA_018897475.1 Candidatus Altarchaeota archaeon | reverse complement strand
CTCAATGAGCTGGTCCTCTTGGATTTCCTCCCCTTCGATGGTTTAGAAGCAGCCATGTGGCTATTATACGCCGAATAAACCTATAAAAATAGCAAAAACGTCAATAAACCTGCCCTTTCAGGTTCACTGTCCGTCCCTTCTTTATCGTGCGGATTTTGGGCCTTGTCGTCTTCTTCGTGGCTATGTGCTTCTTCTGGCCCGTGCTGAGGTTCTTCTGCGCTGCCCTCAGCTTATTCCTTTTCTCGGAGCGGGGCGCCTTCCCGAAGGCCTCCCGGATGGTGAAATGAACGTTCAGCGGGTCGACGGAGAGAGTGTACTTTGCTGTCGGGTCAAGAAGGTTTATCAGATGCTTCAGTATCTGGTCCACGGTCTGGTTTCCAAATTTTTTCCCGGGCATTTTAGAACTCCAGTTTCAGCTCAGGTCCTTCGGCAATTTCAATATTCTTTATCTTACCTGTGCCGGTGATGTCTTCCTTTATCTTTTCTATCTTCGGCGCCATTTCCTTTGGCGCGAGGATTTTGGTCCTTTCCAATTCGCTACCAAGGGATAAATTGTTATCTGATTTGTGCTTGCGGATTCTTGTTACAATGTCTGCCAGTAATTCGCCGATTTCCTCGGCACTTTCGTTAATCGACTCTTTATCAACCTCCGGCCACTGCGAAGAGGTTGCGCCCCCCTCCTTCAGCAGGCCCTCCCAGAGCTCGTCGCAGACGTGCGGCGTAAAAGGGGCCAGAAGGCCGAGGACCGTCTTCAGCGTAAGATGGAGCGCGTACTGCGCCCCCTTCCTTGAATCCTCCCCGTAAATCTCCGGCTTATAGAGGCGGTGCTTCACCATCTCCAGGTAATTATCGGCCAAATCGTGCCAGATGAAGCTCCTTACCCTGTCCAGTGGGATGTTGAATACGTATGAATCCATGCTCTTCGTGCATTCCTCTACCAGTTTCTGCAGCTTTGTCAGCAGCCAGCGGTCGACGTCTCTCATCTTGCCTTCCTTGCCGTCGTAGCCCTCCAGATGCATTCCTATAAAACGGGAGACGTTCCACAGCTTCGTCATGAACTTCTGCGAGTGCTCGCATTCTTCCCAGGAGAATGGATAGTCCGCTCCAAGAGTCCCATTGGCTGCCCATTGCCTTATAGTATCTGCGGAATATTTCCCCAGCGGCTCCTCCGGTTCAATAACATTGCCGAGGGACTTGGACATCTTCCTGCCGTCTGGCCCTGCAACCATCCCGTTTATCATGAGGTCCTTGAAGCACGGCTTCCCCGTCAGCATCAAATCCCTGAAGATTGTATAGAACGCCCAGGTCCGTATAATCTCGTAGCCCTGGGGCCTCAGCGAAGAGGGGTAGGTCTTCTTGAAGAACTCCTCGTCCGATCCCCATTTTGATATGACTAAAGGAGTGACTGAGGAATCGACCCAGCAGTCGCAGACGTCCCTGACCCCCTCGGCCTCCTTGCCGCAGGAGGGGCACTTTCTCTTTGTCCCCCTGGGGTCGACGGGCAATTCACCCCTTTCCGCAGCAACAATCTCCCCACACTCACAAATCCAGAACGGGATGGGTGTGCCAAAGACCCTCTGCCTGGAGATTATCCAGTCCCAGTCCATGGACTCGGTCCAGTCTATGAGGCGCTGTAACATGTAAGAGGGATACCAGTTCATCTCCTTCGCCGCCTTTATGATGTCCTGATTGAATTCCTTGACCTTGATGAACCACTGCTTCATGGGCAATAGTTCGATGGGGGTTTTGCATGAGCTTCTTTCGGTATGAGAGAGAACGGCGTGGGTAAGGTCTTCAATCTTTCGTATGTGACCTGACTCAACCAAGTCCTCAGAAATCTTCTTCTGCGCCTCCTTCGAGCTCATCCCCGCATACTTCCCTGCAACCTCGGTCATGTTGCCCTTCTTGTCAAGGGCCTCAATGACCGGGAGCTTGTACTTCTTCTGCCAGGCAATGTCCTGCTCGTCGCCAAAGGTGCATAGGTAGACAACGCCGGTGCCGAACTCCATGTCAACTGCATCGTCTTCCAGCAGGGGAACCTCCCTGTCGAATATCGGCAGCTTTACCTTCTTGCCGACGAATTTCTTGTACCTCTTGTCCTGTGGATGCACGAATACCGCGACGCAGGCCGGCATCATCTCAGGACGCGTTGTAGCGATTGTAAGTTTGTGTCCCTCGCAGTCCAGGTCGATGTGGTAGAATTTCCCGGCCCTCTCGACGTGCCCTACCTCGGCCTTTGCAAGTGCTGTCTCGCACTGCGGACACCAGAGGACGGGGTGCTTCTCCCTGTAGAGCAGCTCCTTCCCGTAGAAGTCCAGCAGAGTGCCCTGAACCATGGCTTTGTATGAGTCATCCATGGTCTTGTAGGTATGGTCCCAGTCTGCGGAATAGCCGATATCATCGAACTGTTTCCTCATCCTTTTAATGGCGGTCTCTGTCCAGTCCTGGCACGCCTTGATGAATTCCTCCCTGTTCTCCTTCTTGGCCCCGGCCTCTTCCTCTACTCTCAGTTCTGTCGGCAATCCATGGCAGTCGAAGCCCTGCGGCAGGTAGACCTCAAAGCCCCTCATTCTCTTGTACCTTG
>JAHIKS010000011.1 GCA_018897475.1 Candidatus Altarchaeota archaeon | reverse complement strand
ACGTTGCTTGTGCCATAGTCGAATACTGTGACATTAGCATTTGGAACCAGCGCCCCCGATGAATCCCTCAGTATCACCGTCAGATTTTTCAGCGTCGCCGAACCCGAGTAATACTGCATATTCACCGCCGGATTGGAGCTTATATTCACGTCATACATCCTGACTCCATAGTCAGTCTTTAGGTCATACTCCCTTGATGCGTTCAACTCGCAGGTTATATTACCATACCTTGAGGTATTCCCCTCACATGCTATCACTGCCGTGGCATTGTCGTAGACCCTGAGCCTCACATTGGGCACTCCGCTGCCTGATGCATCCAGCAGCACTACCGTCACATTCCTCATGGTCGGGGCTGCCGAATAATACTGCATGGTCAGGTTATTTGATGCGTTAATTCCATACATCTTTGCCCCGTAATCAGTCTCTACGTCATAGCGCTTGCTGTTGTTCAGCTCGCACCGGATGAAGCCCAGGTTAGAGGTATTCCCACTACACTCCACCATGGTCGCACCTTGGTTGTACACATAGACCGTCTTATTGGCTACAGAACTTCCCGAGGAATTCCTCAGCATCACGGTCAGATTCGCTACTGGAGGCTTCGCCAGGTAGCGCTGGACGGTCAGCGCATTGGGAACAGAAACATTGAACATCCACACGCCATAGGTCGAATTTACATCATATCTGTGGCTTGCATTTAGTTCGCATTGGAGCTTCCCTTCTATGTTCGTGAGCCCTGAGCACTCCAGGAAGTTCGTGCCCTCTTCGTATACTGATAATGTAACATTTGCAACAGCCCCTCCGGAGGAATTTATCAGGCTTATGGTCAGGTTCCTGAGCGTTGTCCCAAGATAGTACAGCAGCTTCGGCTGGTTCCATACCGGAGCCCCGTACATATTGACTCCGTTGCTTGTGTTGATGTCATACTCCTTGCTCTGGTTCAGGACGCAGTCTATCCTTCCAGTAACATTCGAGGAATTATAGTCGCAGACAAGGTTGCTGGTCTCGTTCTCATACACCGTTATCTTGCTCCTGTTCAGCCTCTCCATAGTCCCGCTCCCTGTTCTATTAAGGAGCGTAACATTCAGATAACTCGCCCCCGTCTCCCACGTGAGGTTCCACTTATGCAATACGGGCTTATTTGCGGTGGTATTGGCCCTGAGGAAGGCGTAGAGCCTTATCCTCCTCACCGCATTCGCCCTGGAACAGTTATAATAGACCGAGAATCCGCTGCTGGAATTCGCATCCGTAGAGTTAAATTCACAGAGCGTAGCATTCCGGTCATTGGCATCCAGGATCCGGTAGGTAATATTGCTCCCCGCCGTTATCGAGTCGTTCAGCATCAGCTTGTGCCACATCGCAAGATATGTGGCATTCAGAACCTTCGTTATTATATACCCTGTCTTGTTATCCCCCAGCAGCGTGATATTCTGCAGATTCCCCGATACATTGAAATCAGGAATGCTGACGTTCTCATAGTCGGCTATATAACTCCCGTCCGGGAAGGTATCGGCAAACAAGGCATTATTAACCACGAATCTCCGGGACTCAGTCAGGTTTTTTTTTTAGCCATGTCCCAGCAGGTGCAGTTCTCCGTATAGGTCCCGTAGGGCCATCCCGAAATGTCCGTCCGGTTAAACAGATTAAAGGACGTTCCCTCTAAGGTCAGGTTCCGGGAACAGTTCCACATATCAGTCCCGGTGGAGTTGTATATAGTGCAGTTCAGCCACCAGAGCTCGATATTATCCGTAACCGTGATGTTCTGGATAAACCAGCCTCCCAAGATAGAGAGATTGTCATTCCTTGGTCGAGTCCATATAATTGTCGGGTTGGTGGTATCAATCGTCAGCGTCCTCACTCCCGTAGTTCCATCGTTTCCTGCCGTATCATTCGCCCAGCCCTGATACTGATAGACCGCCTCATCCAGCCCGGTTACGTTGCCGTAGAACTCCCAGTGCGTTGAATTCACCTGCTGGAGGGAGGAGCCGTAGCTTAGTCGGATTTCCTCTGCCGAGAGCGAGCGGTTGTAGATGCGGACTTCGTCGATATCTCCATTCAAATATCTTCTGAACTCTCCGAAGTCCCCACCCCCTATTAAGATACGGCTGTTGTTCTCTGAAATCCCATGAATCCATGTAATGTTATCTTCCCTTATGGCATTGATATATATCTTTAACTGATCGGTACTGTCATCATAAGTAGCGGCAATAGATGTCCACTGTCCCGCAGGGATGGTGGATGAGGATATCACCACCCCTGAGGAAACCCCATCCGATGATAGATAAAAGCGGGCCTTTCCGTTTGAGTCCAGCAACAGGCAGTAGGTTCGATTAACATCAGAAACGGAATCCCACCTGCAAAGAATCGGCTCCTGCGTGATTGAACCACTTTCCCGGTATAGCCATAATTTTACCGTAAGAGATTTGTTACTGCCGTTAGTTACGGCAGTAGAATTGACCGTAACGTTCCAGAGCTTTGGCGTCTTTGATGTATCATCGGTAGTAAGGTAGGCTTTGTACTGGAAGTATCTGTTGGATGCTATCGGAACCTTGCTTAGATTGTTGAAATTCGCCTCATGGTCGGGATTCGCCTGCGGGAATTCAAAGTAACTTCCGGGAGTGCCATCCTGGCCTATAAACTCTGAATTATCGGAGCAGTCCGAGAGCCTGCATGACCTTACCTGCAACTTAATCTCCCGTTCCCTGTTTCCGAGGAAGCTGAAAGATTGGAATACGTCATATACTGTTTTATAAGTAGTAGGGCTCGTTGTAGCCTCGACCGTAACGTTCCTGAGCCGTGGAGATCTGGATGCGTTATCCGTAAACAGTAAGGCCCTGTACTGGAAGTACTGCCCGTGATAGTTAGAATAATCAGATATATCTTCATACTCCGTAAATGCTGGGTTATCAACGCAGTCAAATGCATCACAAAATTTTATTGAGAGGTTCACGCCATAGTGGGTCCACGTCCAGTTTTCAAAAACCTCCGTAATATTCTCATAGGCGTCGTAGTTCTGTGCATCGGCAGAGTGGGAGATAGTCAGGACTAAGAGTAAGGCAAACAAGAGTTCTATTCCCTTTACGGTGAGTTTACAATCTTTGTTCATTCTTTGTTTTATGTTTCCTTCTATTCGTGGTTCTGAACGGCACCCGCCCCGGTGCCGTCGGGGACGTTTACCGCGGTATAGAGTTTTTCAATTTCCTCCATTATCTCGTTTGAATTTGTATGGGTCAGATGACCGAAATAGCTGACAAAGGATGCGTTGAGACTTTCAAGTGATATTTCATCGCGGTAGTATCTATGTATCCTGTTCTTTAATCTAATCCTGAACCTTCGGTAGTTTCTGCTCCTCACCCTCACATATTTTTTGAATGCCACATAGCCGAGAAAATCAACGCCGAATGAAATCTTATTGATATGGGTCTTTCTTGGTTCGAGTTTCAAGTGTAATTGATTTTTGAGGAAATTGTGGATTTCTTGCCACAGGTTGTGAAGGTAGTCTTTGTCCTTTGCCAGAATTATAAAGTCGTCTACATACCGTACGTAGTGCTTAACTCTTAATTTGTGTTTTACAAAATAATCCAACTCGTTAAGATAGATATTTGCAAATAACTGGCTCGTTAGATTACCGATTGGAATGCCCTTTTTCTGCTCCTCGCAATTTGGATTGATTATATGAGATGGCAACGGATCCTCCTTGTGGGAATTAAGTATCTTTCCAAGCAACCATAAGAGGTTTTTGTCTTTTATCTTTTTCTCTATGATTGACATCAATCTGTGATGGTCTATGGAGTAAAAATATTTGGTAATGTCGCATTTCATAAAGTAGTCCTTATGGTTGTATTTATTGATAAATTTTTTCACCCTCTCAAAACCCTTATGTGTCCCTTTACCCTTCTGACAGGCAAAAGAGTCATATATGAAGGTGGAATTGTAGACCTGTTCCAGATAGTTATAGATGGCATGATGAACGATATGATCCCTAAAGTGCGGTGCCATTATTCTCCTCGTCTTGTAATCTGTAAGGTAGAATGTAGTGTAGGGCGATGGCTCATAGCTTTGATTCAGCAGTTCTTCATGGAGTTCCCATAGATTCTGATGTAAATCGTTATTAAATTCCTTGAAGGTTGAATCTGCTTTACCCTTTATTGCCTCATAATAGGCGTGATACATGTTTGGGAATGCGATTATTTCTTCGTATAGGCTATCGTGGGTTTTCATTCTACCCCCCCCCGACAGATTCCTGTGGCGCGCGGTTGCCATTGCAGTGATTTCTTTCGCAAGCCCGGATATTTTTTCATAGTTGCTATAGGAGATGTACTTAAAGATTAATGCCTGCTGAAGCAAAACACCTAAAAGATGTGCCTCCGCTATGACCTCCAGCATTACCTCTTTTCTTTCCTTATCCGTTTGTTTGTAGTTCTGTTTTATGAGCAATTTCAGTATATCGAGCATGGAGTTCTCTATTGCCGCCCTCAAGGTAAACTTCTCGGACTTGGGAAACTGGTTTAGCTGTGGATGAAGTGCCGTGTAGAGGGCCTTCACTTTCTCTAAAAGCATATATTTCTGTGGCTCACCCTTTGCCATTCCTCCGGTTTTTATGTTTCCATCATCCATTTTTTTCAGCGTGAGATTCATCGGAGCAGGTTATAGCTCACTGCTATTGTACCTGCCCCTCCGGTTTTCAGCCCCTTTGAACTGATTGTAGTAGCTCCTGCACCACCGGACTGGTCCTGCCCCCGTTGAGGACACGACATCTGCCGGGGTCCTGCACAACAGCGGAACCCGATGTTGTTGTTCACGTTGGACGGGACATTGTTCAAGTTCGCGCAAAAGGGGCCGGCATTCGCCCCATTGTCCCAGTTCCCGCCCCGTTGGACAGCCCGGGAGCCCGCTTTGTAAAGCTACTACCCTGAATTTTTTGTTACGATTCATTTTCTCCATTTCCTTTGAAACTTTTTCTATTATCTAAGTCAGGACTTCTTCTCCGCTAAGGCAAGGATTGCCTTAGTCTGCCCGTTAATCGCATCGGTGAAGTTTCCCTGCTGCTGGACTAATGCCTCAAGAACCTTCTCGGTTTTCTTTGAGGTATTGTCCATACTCTCAAGTATCTTCTCCATCGTCTTGGAGATTTTCCCGTAGTCGCTTCTTAGAGTAGTGAAGTTGTTATCTGTTGTCTCAGCCATATTATCTACTTTTACTCCAACTGTTTTTACTTCCTGTATGGTCTGGTCCTGCTTGCCGACCATATCGTTCATTACCCCCCTTGCTATGTCCAGCCTCTCGCCAAGCTCCTCTCCCAGGTCGCCTCTCTCTATCTCGAAGTAGTCGAACTCCCCGGTTGCTGGCTCAAACTCTGTCTGGATGTCCTCAACCTCTATCGGTGATTCCTTTATCCTTATCTGCTCCGTAAACCCTTCCAGATTTTTCTTTTCTCCCTCCGCTATTATCTCGACATCGTAGGGCTTTACGTTCCTTACTTTACCAACGATGTCCAGCTTCCTGGCTATCTTTTTTACCTCACCCCGGTAGCCGACTCCCTGCACTTCTCCCTTAACGATTATTCTTGCTCTTTCCATCCTTTTTCACCCCAAATTTTTTCGCCCGCCTACCCGCTGCCGCCTTCGGCGGCGAGGGGCTTTGCGAGACTTCACGTCTCGCAAAATCGGCGGGTTTTTTTTGATTTAAAGATTTTTCGGATTAACCGAAATGAAAATTCGCAAAGCGAATTTTGATTTATTGAAAATCTATGATTTTCAATATTCATAGATTAATTTGGTGATATGTGAAATCCCTTTGGGATTTCTCATAAATGACGAATCTACGATTCGACATTTGCACAACAGCGGAACCCGAAGTTGCGGCTCACGAGGGACGGGACATTGTACAAGATCGCGCAAAAGGGGCCGGCAAGCGCCCCATTGGCCCAGGACCCGCCCCGGAGGACAGCCCGGGAGCCCGCCGTTCCAAAGTAAGTGCCGTCCCCGCCATAAGTGCCGTCGTCCGCCGAGGACGACGTACTCCAGTTCATGCTCGTCGTGTTGACATAGTGCCATGTATCGGCCGATATTGGAATAACTACCGTAACGGTCTCATTAACCCACTCCCAGACGTTTCCTACCATGTCGTAGGCGCCCTCCACCGAGACGCAATCGGTATGGCTTGCAGTCATGCAGGCATCCCCTCCAGCCGGAGAATCCGCCCAGTCGCAGTCACTGGCTTCATAGGTAACGCACGCCGTTGAATCGGATGCCCCGGAGGGTATGGCATTACTTGTATCTGCTCCAGTGGGAAGGTTATAGACCTTTCCTTTTATGTTCGCAGCCGCCAGCCACTGCTCCGAGGTGCAGAGGTATTTATTGGCATTTAAACAGGCTGTTCTTGCCTCGTCCCTGTCAACGTAAACCCACGGATACTTTCCGGCAGAGGAGCCTGCGTATGCGCTGTCTGTTAGGGCATTATCCGTCCACGTCCCGTCTGCCCACGTGCTCGTATTGGAGGTTGAGTTCCATGTTCCATCGGCATTGAAGACGCTTGCCTCGTACCTGTCGATGCAGAATCCTCCCAGCTTGTCGATGTAGGACATGTTATCGTTGTCGGGACAGCTCTCGTTCCGCCCCTTCCAGGTAAGGCTCGTAAACCGGACCCTGTCGCCGAAGTCATGCACGTCCGAGGTATAAGTCCCGGTGGAGTTATCTCCCGCCAGTTCAACCGCCTCTGCGGTTGCATTGTAGGTCGTATTAACGAAGGTTCCGTCATTCAGGCCGGAGCCCTGCTCGCTCCAGATCGCGGCCATTGCCAATACTCCCCCGAGCAATAAAAGTCCTATTGTTCCTATTAAGATTTTTTTGGTTTTCATTTTTTTGTTGCCTCCGTTAAGTTTAGCGTTTAGCGTGATATAAGCTATTATTTTTCAGATTTCTGGGATAGTATCATACCTACAATGTGGCTGAATTCCTACGGAATTCAGACACGTGTCTGAGCCTGAAAGGCTCAGCCACATCCTCTCTGTTTTCTCTATTGTCTGATCTTGTTTATTGAGCATCTTTTCATCCCCTTCCTTTATTATGTCTATTGTCTGGTCTTGTTTGTCTAAGGTCTTCTTTTGCATCTCTATCATCCCAAGCCCTGTCTGTACCATGGTACTATGCTGCTCTGATGCAAGAACCCTGTCATATTTCTCTATCGGTATGATTCTCTCAGGAGGTTCTGCTTCTCTCACCTTTGAAACCCTGGCCTCAGGAGGATAGTTGCTCTTGACGAAGTCTATGAACTCATTAAGCTGCTCTTCCTTCCCACCAATGGAAACCTCCACTCTCTCCGTTCCGTTTTCCCTGATATTCCTTGCAAAATAGCTGGGAATATCCAACTCCCAAGCCTTTGCCATGAGGAACGGCCCGTAGCCAACGTGGTGGACTTTTTCGCCTTCTATTATTATTTTCTTGTTCATTTTTTCCTCCTTTTAATCACTAACAACTACCTCCACATAATCATCCACCCCGTCAAACTCAAAAGCCCCGCCGAATCTTCCGCCTGATGCGTTGTAGGTCGGGCTTGCTGCGGTCGTTGCGGTAGTTCCGTTATTCCCCAACCCTGAATAGTCATAGATAAGCATTCCTGCGGAGTTGTTGTAATTTTCACCGACCGCACTCATGTTGTTGAAACTCATCGCCAGAACTAAAGAGTTATCATCTCCAATCGTCATCGCGGTGGAGTTTCCCGCATCAGCAAGGAACGTATAGTTCGTAGAATTCCACGAGAAGCGGAATTCGTCCAGATGCAGTTCTTCGATGGAAATATTAATCTCCGTGTAATTCACGCTAAGGTAAGAATTGTTGACGGGGGTCTGGCCACTGAAATTCAGAACGGGAGAGAATGTATCAATCGTCAGCGTCCTCACTCCCGTAGTTCCATCGTTTCCTGCCGTATCATTCGCCCAGCCCTGATACTGATAGACCGCCTCATCCAGCCCGGTTACGTTGCCGTAGAACTCCCAGTGGGT
>JAHIKS010000143.1 GCA_018897475.1 Candidatus Altarchaeota archaeon | reverse complement strand
GAACATCCTCATGAGCTACTAAAACTTGAGGAGAGACTAAAGGTAGGGCAGAGAAAACTCTCAAGGAAGAAGAAAGGCTCAAAGAATAGACTAAGGCAAATCGTCAGGCTCGCAAGGATTCACGAAAGAATAACCGACAGACGCAGAGACTTCCTACACAAACTCTCCCGCTACTATATTGGGAACTATGATTTGATAGCAGTGGAGGGTTTAGCAGTAAAGGAGATGATGGAGTCATCCTGCAACTCCAAGAACAAAGCCGATTCTTCATGGTCAACCTTCATTCAGATGCTGTCCTACAAGGCGGAGGGAGCTGGTAGGACATTTGTGAAGGTGGACCCAAAAAACACAACGCAGATGTGCAGCAGATGTGGTAACCGCGTCTACAAGCAGATTTGGATTAGAACCCACAACTGTCCCACCTGTGGCTTGGTGATGGACAGAGACCATAATGCTGCAATAAACATATTGAATAAGGCTCTCTTAGAGGTAGGGTCGGTGCGACCCGAACTAATGCCCGTGGAGATGAGACCTCTACTCCATCCAATGGATGGGGCAAGCCTCGTCGAGGAAGCAGGAATCCTATCCCAAGGAGGGGCAATATGAAGCCCACGTCCTTTAGGGGTGGTAGGTTCACAATGCAAACAACCCTGATTGTCGTTGCCGGGCTTCCCGGGGTAGGGAAGAGCTTTATTGCAGATAGGATAGCGGAGAGGATAGATGCCAGAATCCTCAGGACCGATGAGATTCGCAAGGAGATGGCTGGAATTCCCCAGAACGAGAAGAGGTATGAGGAATTTGGGGATGGGATATATGACAAGGAGATGGGTGAGAAGACATACCTTGAGGTGATTAGGAGGGCCAGAGATTGCCTCAGCGGGGGAAGGTCCTGCATTATGGATGCCACATTCTCTGAACGTAAATACAGAGACCTTGCATTCGACCTTGCAGGGGAACTCGAAATCCCGTTCCTCATAGTAGAATGCACCTGTCCCGAAGAGGTTGTCATAGAGAGGATAAATTCCAGGGTGGAGGGTGGAAAGAGTATTTCTGATGCCACCATCTCAATCTACAGGAAGATGAAGGATCACTTTGAGAAGATAGAAGAGGACGAGGTCAGGGTTGTCGTTGACACCAGCGGCAATGTGGAGCTGATGATTGAAAGACTTGCGACATATCAGAGAACCATCACGAAGGTTCCCGATGGGGAGGGTGATAGGGACTTCTTTGGCGTTAGAGCCTAGGGGGCAGATAACCTTTCCCATGAGAGTTATCCATCTCGGGTCTGGATATCCGGATCAAGATGGATAACTCTACTTCTGTGATATTCCAGAAACTGATAGGTATAAAGTCAGAAACCGACAAGTATTTAAATAGGAAGACAGTAAAATTTAATACCCCCAGGAGTTATTTATATAGAAAAAAACCCAATTGTTAAGGTATTGAACCAACCCGAGGTGATAAACAATGGAGGAAAGGGAGGAGTGCAGTTTTATCTTTACTAAATCTGCTAAAGAAGATATTCTTGATTTACTGGATAAAAAAGTAGGTGATAGAGGCACTATTGTCGAGAAGGATAACCCCGAGCAGGAAGTATTAAGCTTTGAGAGCCAGGAGCTGTCTCTTGAAGAGTTTGGAGGAGTTCAAAAGGGCTCAGAGGTTTTCATAAGTAATAATATTGTTTCTCTTATGAAGTTGGCTAAGAAAGGTTAGACGAGGTTAATGGTGGGTGCTTTAGATCGTTTAAAAGGATTATTTAATATTGACATTAATAGCCCCATTATTAATGTAGTCTATAAAAAGAATTCAGATAACACTACAAATTCTCATAACGAAGTCGAATATAACAAGTCTGAGAGAAAGCTTGATGTTATTTTGGATAATATATCCCCTGAAAAGAATGAGAAATTAAAGCCAATAATCGGAGAGCTTATTAATGAAGACCATAAGCTGTTAGAGGAAGAAACGGCTGACTCACTTCGTGGACTCATTGAATACAATGAAAACCCAGGTGAGGATACACAAATAAAAAAATTCTTTAAAGATATACTACAGCCATTGGACTATGAGGCTCTGGAATCTGCATTATATCTCAGAAAAAAATTTGCTGAGGGTAATGATGTATCCAAAGCAAAGAGAGACCTGCGTGAAAGGTTTGGAGATAGGGGTGGCAACATTGCAAACCTATGCACAGGAGGATATTTTGAGGACTTTCTTAAACCATTGTATAACTCATCGCCGGATAAATTCAAACAACTTTATGAATCCATCGTTGGGAAAAGCATTATTGCTATATTTGTCCATAAGAATATGGATGAAGATGAGATCGCATATCAGTTGTCCACTAAAATAACTGCTTGTAAAAAGTACGGTATTGATTTTTTACACATTCGTGGTATTGGCCAGAGTAATGTGCAAAAAATAAAGGAATTTATTGAGGAACATAAGGATGAGTTTGACTTCGATGACAAGATGATCTACGAATCAGATGATAAAGGCATTATTATGGTTGAGCTGCTTTTAGATAGTTAGAAGAGATATATTATTCTTATAAAACACGCATCTATGAAATCCTATGTGGTGCATATTATCACTATTTCTTGCAAATAATTTATTTGGGGCCGGAGGGATTTGAAGAACCGCTAAATCGGTTCACGCTTTGGCGCACATCGGCCCTGCGGGCCGAGTGCACCTTGAATACCCCAGCTGATGCGTTACGTGGGGTTTCGAAGATCTGGGAAATCAATAGATTTCCAGAAATTGCGAATCTTCGATTCGCAATTAACCCCACAATACTCGTCCCGCATGTAAACTGGGCGTGACAGTTTGGGGCCGGAGGGATTTGAACCCCCATCGGCAGGTCTCTTCAAACCAAATTGGTTCAGACTTAAATTCTCGTCACAGCCGGATTAGGCTCAGCGCTCCAGCCTGTTTTTCTGGAGCCCGCTAGGATGCCAGATTACCCCACGACCCCTTTCGTAGAATATGATATTAGAACTGAATCCAAAAATATAGGAGAATGCAGTGCGAAATCTGCGAGAAGGGGATAGAGAAGGGCAAGAGAATCAAGCTGGAGGGTTCCGTAGTTGTTGCGTGCGAGGAATGCAGCAGGTATGGAGAGGTTGTGGCAGAGGCGCAGCCACCCAAACCGAAGCCAAAAGTTGTGGAAAAGAGAGCTGAGGTGGGGGAAAGACCCAAGGTTGATGAAAGACCCGAATTCATCCTGTATATCCAGGAGGAGCTCGTTGAGGGATATCCTGAGCTGATAAAGAATAGGAGAGAATCACTCGACATGAAGCAGGAGGAGCTTGCAAAGAGGATTAATGAACCCTCCTCCGTAGTGCATAGAATAGAGTCGAACAGGTTTGAGCCCAGCCCGAAGATAGCGAAGAAGATTCAGTCCGTTCTTGGGATAAAGTTGATGGAGAGAGTCGAACCAGGAGAGATGGAGGCACAAACGAGCAAGAGTCCTGACGAATTGACGCTTGGGGATCTTGTTGTCGTCAAAAAGAGGAAGAAAGAATGAATTTCTGGGTATTCTTCTGGGTTGCTTTTTTTGCGGGGACCTATTTTCTATGGAAGAAGAAGGTCGACAGGTACTTTATAGTCTTCATGATAAGGACGAAGTATTTTCTGAGGATTATAGACAGGATTGCCTTGGCTGCCCCATGGCTGTGGAAGTTCCTTGCTGATTGTGCGGTAGTGTTCTCGTTCAGCGGCGTTGGGATTGCCTATCTCTCGCGCTATAGAAAGCTCAGCAAGAGCCTGAACCTCATATTTATCCTGCTTGGGATTCTCGCAATTGTTGGTCTGGGCCAGAATCCGGTGATTTCCATCGCAATGTTCGCTGCCCTTATAGCAATCACAGTCTATCTCGAAAGGAATCCAAACCAGAAAATGGATTTCCTCTTCGGAAGCCTTCTCATCTCCGTCATATTCCTGCGGATTCCTACGCTAGTTATATCCCTTTTTGGATATTACTGGCAGCTGCCGCTATGGCTTGCGGTTCTGGAGGGAGTCTTTGGGATAATTCCCCTGCTTATAGGGGCCTTTGTTCTTCAGGGCTACCAAATTCTGTTCCTCGGATCATCGCAGGCAGGGATTGCCCCCGCCATTCCTGGGGAGCAGGGAGGGGAAGTGGGCCTTATTTTCTACGGGACGGGGCTCTTTATTCCGATTGTATACGCGCTTATAGCCCTCACCGTTACTGTGGTCTCCCACGAACTGGCCCACGGAATTCTCGCAAGGGTCTATAAGCTGAAGCTGAAATCAACCGGGATAGTCACCCTGGGCATAATACCCATCGGGGCGTTTGTAGAGCCCGATGAAAAGAAGATGGATAAAAGGCCCAGCATCGAGAAGATGCACGTTTTTGCAGCAGGCTCGTTTGCAAACTTCCTTGTTGCTGTTGTCTCTGCATTCCTGATGCTCTTTTCCCCCACATTCATCATGCTTTCCTCCGGAATGGTTATGAACTATCTCCAACCAGAATCAGAAGGCATCTTGATAGCCTCGGCTTCTGAAGGATACCCCGCTTACGGAGTGCTGGATCAGGGAACCATTGTTTATGAGATAGATAACGAGTCAGTAGGAAATGCCAACCTCTTCACGAAGAAAATGGGGAGCGTGAAGCCAGGAGATAATATAACACTCAAAACGAACAGGGGCATATTCGCAATAACGGCGGCAGAAAATCCCGATGAACCGGGAGGGGGATTTATGGGTATCTCCTGGCTCCCCTACAACCGATTAACAGGGTTTATCCTTCCGTTGATGAATTTCCTGTTTTGGTCATTTTTCTGGATTTTCTTCATAAATATCAATATCTCCCTCGTTAATGTGTTGCCGATGGCGCCATTCGACGGCTGGAGGATGCTCAAGGAGGTCATGCTCACCTTTGATATAAGTGAGCTAGCGACAAAGAGGTTTGTAAAGGGCGTTCTGGTCCTCATGATAGTTCTTCTGCTGGTAAATACGCTGCCCCTGTTCAGCAGCGCGTTTAATTCCGTCCTAGAGATTCTATTTTAATTCCTTCCCCATGTAGACTCCCTTTCTTCCGTAACCGAATTTTCTGTAGTAGTCCCTTGCCCCTATCCCAGAGGTGACGAGAATTCTCTTCATGGCGAATTCCCCGGCTGCGATTTTTTCTGCTTCTGCCAGGAGTTCGGAACCGTAGCCCCGGTGCTGCCACTCGTGGCTGGGCTTTTCTCCAATCTCGACCATCGGGCCGTAGACATGGAGTTCCCTTACGAGGCCGGTCTTATCGTCGATTTCGGGCATGAATGGTTTGGAGGGAATTCTAAGACGGAGGAAGCCTACGAGTATGTCCTGCTTCTTGTCCTCGAAGGAGAGGAATATCTCAGTCCCGCCACTGGCTTTGTAGTCTCTCCTCACCAACTCCATATTATCGGGCTCTGGCTGAATTCCCTTTGACAGGAACCGGCCCACCTCCCTGCACCTGATGCAGGAGCACTTTATCCCTTCCTCTTCCATTCTCCTGTAGACCATCTCCCCAAGGTTGCTGGATTTTATGCCGGCATCCACAAGGTTGGAGGGGATGTCCCGCATTATCCTCATTGTTCTAACCCAGGGGGGGATTGTCCTCTTGACTTCCACTATGAGGTCTATGGCCTGCTCCAGGTTGAGTGGCTCGAACTCTCCCTTCTTCCATAGCTCGTAGTATTCAGTCCCCTTGAGAACGAGGCAGGGGTAGATTTTTATCATGTCGGGTTTGAATTTTTCATTATTGAAAATCTTCCTGAAGCCCTCCATGTCAAGCTCCGGATTATGGCCTAGTATTCCAGGCATGAGGTGATATGCCACCTTGAGGCCTGAGTCCTTCAGCTGCTGCGTTGCCTCGGTAACATCCTTTACTGTATGGCCCCTGTTTACTTTCTTGTAAACCAAATCAGATGGGTTCTGGACGCCTATCTCGACCCTTGTGACCCCGAAGTTTAGCATGAATTCTATCTGCTCCTGCTTGGCCCAGTCCGGCCTCGGCTCGAGGGTGATGCCGATGCATCTCACTTCTGATTTCTCGTTCTGCTCCTGAATTTCCTCGAGATAATGGAATTCTTTTTTTCCGTTATTATAATTTTTAATGAAATCTTCTTCTCCAATTTTCGAAATAATCTTCTCGTTCTCTGTAAATTCGTTCATTGCCCTGATGCACTCCTTGACGAAGAACTCCTGGTAGTCCAGGCATTGTGCTGTGAGGGTGCCGCCCATCACTATCAGCTCGACCTTGCTGATTGGGTGGCCTATCTGCTTCAGCTGCAGGAGACGGAAGGTGACCTGTAGGTAGGGGTCGAAGTCATAGCGGATGGCTCTTCTCGTTGCCGGTTCTTTGCCGGTGTAGCTTTGAGGGACCTGAATGTCCGGCCCTCCTGGACAGTATTTGCACTGTCCGTGGGGGCATTCTGAAGGCAGGGTCATGGCTGCCACCACTGCAACTCCGGAAATTGTCCGGGTTGGCTTCTTCTGCAGGAGCTTTAGCACTTTATCCCTTTCACCGGGCTTTGCATGCTTCAGAATCTCGGAATTGCGGATGAATTCAGCTCTTCCTAATTCTACGGAGATTCTCCTTTTTTCCCTGTCCAGTTCTTTCTGGGAGTTAATCTCCCCCGAAAGGATTTTTTTGATTATTACTCTGTATGAATCCATCCCGCAGGTATTTTAATTCTAGAACCTAATGTATAAAGAATAGAAATGGCTGAACAAGCACCTGTGAAGATTATCAATCTGGATGTTCTGAAACCGCACAAGCCCAACATAATCGAGTTTGGGAAGGCTATAGAGACGGAGAAGAGCGTCAAGGCCGTTAATATTTCGGTCTATGCGATAGATGAGAAAACGGAGTCAATAAAGCTCGTGCTGGAGGGAACGAACCTTGATTTTGAGAGTATCAAGAAGATTATCGATGATTTCGGTGCTGTCGTTCACAGCATAGACAAGGCAGTGATAGGTAAAAAGGAGATTATAGAGTTTCCTGAGGTAAAGTAGATTCAAGATGGGTTTGAGTGATTTTCTTGTCATTCTCAGGGAGAATGAGATAATACGGAGATACGTAACTATAAACTCCTTTGACGGCGCTCTGACCATATTTGGTATAGTTCTTGCGAATTTTGTTGTAGGGATTCAGAACCCGATGCTAGTTATATTACCAAGTATCGGAGCGATTATTGCTCTGGGGGTTTCTGGAGTATGGAGTGCGTATGTTGCAGAAGCTGCGGAGATTAAGAAATCCCTCAACGAGCTGGAAAGGCATTTGCTAAGAGAGTTGGATGGCACGAGACGTCATAGGAACGCTCAGAGAACTACCTTTCTGGTAGCTCTTGTTAATGGACTCAGTCCATTTACGGCAGCGTGTTCCATAATGATGCCCTTCGTTCTGGCTTATTTCAACGTTCTGGGGATGACTCTGGCCTATTATACGGCCTTCTTAATCGTTGCTTTGCTGCTCTTCCTGCTTGGGATTTTCCTGGGCAAGATAGCCGAAGAGAACGTCATTAAGAACGGCTTCAAGATGCTGCTCGCAGGGGTTGTGATTAGCGCTATATTCTATATTCTCTCGCTGTTTGGTGCACTTTAGAACCAAAGAATTCTGCTGAGAAATTCAAGTGTCGTCGATGTGCCCGAGGGCATGACGGCCCTCTCCGAATCCACCACCTTTCCTCTCGACATCTCCATAATCTCGCCGATAGCGATATCGAATTTCCTGCTCTTCTCAGTAGCAGCGGGTTCATGATATCCATCCTGATTCTGTTCATCCCGTTCATCAGAAGCGAGGATGGGATTTCCTGGCAGGGTGGCGTTGCTCTCATACTACTTTACATAATATTCATCATCATAGAGCTGACCCTTGAGGTAGGAATCGTTGCAGGCGGTTGAGAAGAAAGTCATTATTAAGCCATCGTCCTTATTAATTATAGTTATGGATCCCATATTCACACTTCTTTTTATTCTGACTGCGGCATGGTGTATGGGGCTGCTTTTTAAGAGATTCAATCTGCCCATAATCTTAGGTGAACTGTCAGCCGGATTAATCATTGGCCCATCCATCCTTGGTCTTGTTGGACCATCAGGAAGTCTCTTCCCCTGGACTCCTATGTTTGACACTCTAGCTAAATTTGGGATGTTTTCATTAATATTCTACGCCGGGCTTAAGACGGACCCAAAGGCGATTATGAAAAATATAAAACCATCCTTTGCGATAGGGATACTGGGTACACTCACCCCCATAGTTCTAGGAACGCTTGTCACCTGGTTATTCACACACAATTTTTGGACCTCAATTATTATCGGTATTGCCATATCAAGTACTTCACTCGTTACCAAAACAAGAATACTCAGTGATTTGAACCTCCTGAAGTCAAAAATAGGCCATACTATTGTGGGTGGGGCATTAGTAGATAATATCTTTTCATTTATTATTGTCGGCATTGTCATAGAGTTAATAACTACTGGTGCTACAAACATTCTAGGTATTGGATATGTAATATTGTCCGTGTTAATAACCTTTGCAATTGTTATTTTAATTGGTTATTACGTCTATCCAAAAATTGGGGGGTTCTTCTCTAAGGAGGGAACAACTGGGTGCACCTTTACCTTGTTAGTCGGGCTACTGATAGCTGCGGTAGGCCATGAGTTTGGATTGCACTTTATAATTGGAGCATATCTTGCTGGACTATTTGTGAGCAATGAATTTGTTGGTAGGAAATTTGATGATATAAAGCTATTTTTCCACACCCTCAGCCATGATTTTATTGGGCCTCTGTTTCTGGTCAGTGTAGCTTTTCATGTAAAACTTGGAGTTTTAATAACCCATGCCCCTTTCCTAATGCTACTTTTGGGGGCGGCGATGATTGGGAAGTTTGTTGGGGCAGGTTTTGGTGCACATCTTGCTAAGCTGAAGAAAAAGGAGGCTTTTGTCATTGGAATGGCCATGAACGGAAGGGGAACTACAGAGCTTATTTTGGCAATGATTGGTCTTGAGCTTGGAATTCTGACTGATGTTCACGTTTCACTACTTGTGTTTGTGGCATTCGTAACCACCTTACTAGTCCCAGTCGGTCTAAAGTATGCGATTTCTAAACATCCTAGTTTTCTCAACGCATAGTTTCTTGCTATTCGTTGTTATATTTGACTCTATAACGATTAACGATGGAGGTGTAGAAAATCTTGTGCTATCCCCCCTGATTGCTTACGCTTTGGTTTGAAAGTGTAATTGATATCAGGAGGGATAATATGAAGCTTTCTAGCTCAGTACTTTAGTAACAAATCAATTAAGCTGCTTGGTGTTACAACACCCATAACTTTTTTATCATTATCTAAAACAGGGATGTATTGAAAACCTTCCTTGTATATTAACTTTACTACCTTGTTAATAGGAGTATCAAATTTTACTGTAGATTTGTGTTTATTTATCAATTCCTTGGCCTTCTTGTACAAAAATTCTCTCCCGTAACCTACGTTTAATATTTTTGTAAGCGGTTCGTAGTTTACTTGGTGTAGGAACAGTTTGATTATATCTTCTTCACCGATTTCCCCCATAAATTTCTTGTCTTTTGTAACTACTATGCAAACGTTTGTATCCCTTCTTTTTAGTTTATCTATTAGTCTATCTGCGCCATCATCCGGATAAAGAAATACTGGTTTTATCATAGCATCCTTTGCAGTTAGCCTTCCTATTTGTTCAGTTTCAGAAATTGCTATGGCTTCTTCTTTTCTTAGCTTTTTGAAATAGTCTGATGGCTTCATTTTTTACCTCCTTTGTTGATATATCGTTTATTCCAAGTCAGCACTAACCTACTTAATTCTTTCAGCATGTGTTAATATTCTGGTCGCTGGGACATAAAAACCCTCGGATTGGATAGTTGAGAAAAAGCATAGCCCCCGCTGGGATTTGAACCCAGGACATGCAGATTACAAGTCTGCCGCTCTACCAGGCTGAGCCACGGACCCTGGTTGATTGAGAATTCTCCTGCTTCCTGTGGAGGATTCACTAGTGAATTCAAGTGTCATCGAGCCCATCATAAGATTCTGGCGATACGGCCGAAGCGAAGCTTCGGCGTAAATTACGAATCTTTCGATTCGTAATTAGATGGCACAAAGCATCAACCGATTAGTAGTTGTGGTCAACTGCGTCGTCAGAACCTACGGTAATGTCGAATCGAAGATTCGTCATTTATGAGAAATGCTTCGCATTTCACATATCCGACACCTCCCTTGAATTCCCCTGCATTTCGCTAGGGAATTCACGTGTCATCGAGCCGTTTATTTTTCCAGAACGAAGATGGCACAATCTGTCAACTGGATTTCCAGTTGTGGTCAACAGCGTCCCGGGATTCCCACATATTATGCAGTACCACCCGGATCGCTGGACGGCTTAACTTCCGTGTTCGGGATGAGAACGGGTGT